>LCEJ01000052.1 GCA_000997105.1 Candidatus Daviesbacteria bacterium GW2011_GWA2_42_7 | reverse complement strand
ACCTGTGACCGGATTCTTTACTACTCCAACCCTTTAATAAAAGACTGTCCTCGTAATCAGAATCTGAGAATTCTAAATTGGATAGATTATCCGCTTGATTCAAGAGACATTCTTTTGCATTACAAAGTCTGCCTAAAACATAGTATTCATTTTCCCAAACCTTTTTTCTGAACACTACTTTTGTAGGCACAAACCACGGAGTAGGTTTTTCTATCAGTGTAAGGGCGTTATCAGGTACGGAATTGGCGTATAGATTTGTAATCAATTTCTTTGGAGGAAGGTCATCAATGATTTCTGGATATACAAAATAGCTAGTCCAGATGAGTTTCCAAAGAGGCATTGATCCGTTGAGATCCTGCTCATTATAAACTGCTTCATGTTTTATATATGATGGTAAATTCTGTAGCGAAATAAAATTTTTATCAATAATCGCATGCTCTCTCAAAAAACGTTTATTTAGTAAAAGACCAGAAACAATGACCATAATGAATACTGCAGCAAAAAAATAAAGTAATTTTTTATTTAATGCGATTATTTCTGTAGCACCGATGGTAAATAAAATTAGAATTAAGGGTAGATTGTAAGTCAAAGCTCTGTTGTATGCAAAAAAATTATTCATCAGCCAGACAAGGAATAAAATAATTAAAACAATATAACTAAAAGTTAATAGCTTTTGTTTGGTGCGAATAAATCCGTAGATTATTATTCCTATAACTAAAGCACTCAATATTGCTGCAAAAAAAACAGGCATTGGAGGAAAATTATGAATACTCGAAAAGCCAATCATCTCGACAGGATTAGCAAATGGTACAGAGTCCCGAAAAAGTTGCCAACCTATTACAGCATTTGGATCACCATTAAAGGCCTGAATGAAGTCATTGGCCGTGGCAGTAACAATTACACTTGACGACAATAAAAATGATACGAGTCCAACCTTCATGAGACCATGTATTATATTTTTCACGTCTTTTCTCAAAAGGAAAAGAAAAACAACATATATTAATAATGGCGCAAGGATAAAAAATACAGGCTCATGATAAGACATGTAAAGTGCGGAAAGTGAAAGTCCTATCATGATGTCGTATATATTTATACCTGTGATAAGAAGGCTAGGTTTATCAAGATATGAATAAACGAAAATAAGTAAAGATAATCCCAAACCCCAAAAAAGTATCTGTCCGACAAAATCATGGTATACCATGTACAACATATTTGCGTTAAAGACAAGAAGTAAAGAAAGAAAGACGAGAGCTAATAAAGATTTTTTTTTATAAATGATCTGTAACAATATATACGCTAATGGGATCATGAGTCCGTACAATATTGTTTCAAAAACATAGGTGTACTGATATCCCTTTAAGTTAAAGACATTTAAGAAGAATGATTCAATAATTGGCGTCCCCCAGCGGTAACTTATTACCAAAAGCCCACCAATATAATCTTGTGTGTTAACGAATAAGTTGTCGCGGATTGAGTGATGTACTAAAAAATCGGAAGATGCGGCGTAGACAATAGAATCGTTATTACCCATTGAGACTGTTGTCATAAAGTGATGTCTACGAATAAGTGGTGAAAGGTTCAAGGTTATACTGACAATGACAAAAAAAATGAGAAGTACGTCTTGTTTAAAGGAAAAAACGTATCTTAATTTGGTCTTAAATAATACATAAGTAATTAAGCATAATAGAAAAATAATGATGAAGGGACTATTGGTTTCAACAGCTATGCCAAAGATGCTAAATATTATGAGGGAAAAAATGAGAAAAATTATTAAAACCCATGGAGTAAGCCATAGTGCATATTGTTTCAAATGTGAAGGTAAAACCAGCAACGACAGGCCGGATCCCAAAACAAATATCAGAACAACAGTTGCAATTGGATAAAATAATATTTCTAGCATTATGGAAAATAAAGATGTAATAATAATCCCGTATACAGAGGATTTATGAGAAGCAGTAAGAGAACAATTATCCCTGTTTTATAAAGCGGCAACAATGATTTTTTATCATAAGTTTGATAAATAGAATAAAGTAACAATAAAAGTAGGGTAATAATACCTAGAGGGATGTTAATACTGAATAAAGCAAACATGAATATAACAAACAGGAGTTCAGATCCACGTATGACTATGGAGTTATTGATAACTACTTCTTTAAGAAAGATTAAACTGCAAATAAAAATCCCAGCATAAATTATTAATCTTACATAAAAATTAGCAATTTGCGATAATAATTCAATAGAAATAAACGGGTATATGGATCTCAAAAAAGCAATAACAAGCGGTATACCAATTAAAAGATCATTATTTGATACTTTATGCGTTTTAAGAAGTGTGTCGGTAATAGTTTGTTCCAACAAATAATTTGAAGAAGTGATAATAGACATCTGTTTTTTTATTGGTATGTATTGTAATAACGTTAGGATCACCAATGAGAAGAAGAAAATTAAAAGATGAGATTTTTTAAACTGAAAAAATTTTCTTTTAAAATAAAATGCTGCATATAAAGTCGCTATAATAGCAAGAAGTATTATAAATTGAAATCCTCTAAAACCTCGTCCAACTAGTAATTCTTCATTCATTGCCACTCTTCCTAAATTCAGAGCCAGTCCCGAATATATGATAAATACTATGCCCATCCAAGGCGCAAACAATAATGTATTTGATCGTAATTTTGAAGGTAAAAACAATACAGAAAAACCGTGCCCCACTAAAACAAATGCCAATAGCGACAGTGCAATCATAGTAATTATTTTATACCTAAACTATAAAGCTTTACGTTTATACCATTCACGATTGCTGTTTTATCAAACTTTAAAATAATTTCGTTAATATTATCTTTCTTAATATTATTGCCTGTTGCAATGGAATACATATTTTTCTCTGGTATAATTTCTTTTGAATCAATGAACTTTTTGTTTATGTAAATATCTACTTTAACTGATTTATCTGATTCTGCCTTAAAAAATAAAATTTTACCATTTTTTGGTTTTAAAAATATCTTAACCACATCATCTGTCACTAGTCGGTATTTACTGTTGATGGCTTCTGATAATCCGGCGACAACAGAAAGGCGATTCAACTGTGATCCAAAATTTACTTGATCATAAGATTTGTTTTTCAGTGTTATCTTTAGTAAATCATACTGACCGTCTCTGAATATTTTCTTAAATCCAATATCTTGCAGGAATTTTGCCATTTGGTTTGAATAAGATTCATCATTTTTGAGCACAACATATCTAATATTTAAAAACTCGATTTCATTTGAAGCATCTACTGTTGATCCTCCAAAAGGAAGCATTTTTTTATTCTTTGGTGATTGAGTATACGGATTATAATTGCCCTTATCAACGGTGTTGGCGACATAAGATATGAACGGTAAATTCTTGTAATAATCAAAAACTCGTGGAGAAACACGAGCAGCATATCCGCCAATTACCGGATGATTATGAATTAACCTCCCATAAAGATTCATTGTATCATGTACAAAACCTATATAATTAAACCCGTCACGAAGAGTGAAAGGTATACCCAGTACTGAGTAATCACCTCTGTCTTTTGCAATCATATTAAATACATCACGGGGTATTTTTTGGGTTATTTCGAGTGAGTTGTAATAAAACTGATCCAAAAAAAATACAAGAACTAAACCAGCTATGATAATTTTTTTCCTATTTGACTTCAAAAGCCATTTGTTGATAATAACGCTTGACACTATACAACCTAAAAAAACGAAGACAGGCAGCAAGCGAGGCGTCTCGCGCATCATGTTCAATACTGGTATGTAGTGTAAAATCAGGAAAGGTAATGGAAATACGAGACGAACACCGTCCAAGTCAAACTGCCACCTATTTGCTACCTTTAAAAAAGGTCCAAGAAGAATTATGGCAAAGAAAAGACTGATAATCACATGTGGTAATATCTGTCCCTTGATAGATTTGGCAATCTTTTTCCAACGGATAAGAAGATATATGTATATCACCAGAATGATTATGCCAGGGTAGGCAAAATGCGTACCAAAACTAATATAAAATTTTTTATATTTTAAAAGAAAAGGTACCGAAGAACTCAAGTTGATAATTATAAACCTATAGAATGGATTTGATTCACTTGGCGTAATGAAGCTAAGAAGATCTGCCGATAGTTCTATGGCTCCTCCAAACCCAGGTGTTTTGACTAAATCATCAAAATAAATATATTGTTGTACAACATATAGCCATGGAGCTATTAGAAGAAAAAATAATGAAAGAGAAAAGAGAATAAATGGCGACTCTAAAAAAATTCTTTTTATAACATTTTTAGGATCCTTCCACAAAAAAAAGAGGAGGTATAACATAACTAGCATTATTGACGCAATAAAAAAATAGAAATTGGTCAGCAATAACAGGAAAAGGAGAATACTAAAGATTATTAATAGAACAAATTTTTTTAATCTTTCTTTTTCATCCAAAAATTTTATTATCACAAAAAAAAGCCAAGGGAAAAAATAGATAGACGTATAGGTATAATGACCAGATATCCTAATTCCAATAAATGGAGTCAAACCATAAACGAGACTAAAAACCAATGAAATGATGGGCGATATATTGAATTTACTTAATAACTTATACATCCCTAGTTCAGCAAGAAAGATGTTAACCATAATAATAATCAGGATAGATTGGTGTGTATTAAAAATAATTCGAAGAGGAATAAATAAAAGAGCAAAAGAAGTTGCTGAGTCGTTCAAAGCAATATTTGTCTCAAAAGGATAAAAAGTTTTCTGAATCAAAAATGGATTTTCGAGTTTGATTAGTTTCTGATAGATCTCTTCCGTATGCACCTCAAAGACGGCCCCATCTCCTATTTGAATGGTCTCAGGTTGTTCAAATTGCAATATCTCTTCCAAGATATTAATATTAAAGGCAACGTTTATGAGAAGAAAGATCGATATGACTACCGCCAAAGGAAGCCGATATTTCATGTAGGTAATTATACAAAACCTTTTAAACAATCCTTTTTGATATTATGATTTCAAAAAAAAGAAACTTTGGTCTTGACATCATAAGAGCAAGCGCGATAAT
>LCEJ01000051.1 GCA_000997105.1 Candidatus Daviesbacteria bacterium GW2011_GWA2_42_7 | reverse complement strand
TGAGGCAAAAGAAAAAGTGTCACAAAAAAACCCATAAAAGGGATTGCAATATAAGTTATAAGTGTTGGCAATAAACCTAAGATACCAAACCCTGCCAAAATAATTACGGCCGAAAGCCTAAGCCCGTTCATGCTTATATTCAAGATACTCCAGGACCAAAACTTTTGGTAAGCCTGGATTACATGGGTACCAAGTGAAAATAACATCGCCCCCAGGGCACCGATAAGTGAAAACTGAAGTGGTAAACCAAGTTCCGGTTTTAAAAATACCGTTTCTGCAATCATCGGCATTATTGCCCATCCTGTTAGTAAAACTACCAGCCAAACTGCCAGTTTTACTGTCAAACCAAGTTTTATAAACTTTAAGGTTTTTTCTTTATCTTCTTGGCGGTATTTACCTACAAAGCGGATTAACCCTGTATCAATGCCTAAATCAGAGATATCGGAAATTAAAGCGATGCTTGCAACCGCAATTGCTAACACCCCATAAACTTGGGGCCCTAGTTCCCTTGCAACCACAATGTAAAACAGAAGCCCTAAAAAACCGTTTACCGCAGTCCCACCCGATGTTACTATAAAGTGGCGCAACGTTTTTGTATTAACAATTTCCGATATTATCCGCCAAAGTTCCATGGGCTGTTATCATAAAGTATAATGAATTTAAAGAAAATATGAAAACTCCAAGTAGCCAATGATTAAAAAGTCCCTCATTCTCCTGTTTTCATCACGCTTGTTATTTTTAATTTTTGCCGTAGCAGGCACATTTTTGGTAACTGCACGGACAGGATACTTAGGAATAAACTTGAGCCCTGAAAATGATCATTATCTTTTATGGATATGGTCAAACTTTGATGGGAAACATTACATAAATATTGCTCAGTTTGGCTACGGAATCATTATTTCCACATTATCGTTTTTTGGTGGTATGGTTTTCCTTTATAAAATTTGTCTTATAGATTTCGACAAACGCGTAGCTTCCCTGGCATTATTTTTTATATCTTTTTTCCCACTTTCCTTTTTCTACCATTCCGTCTACACAGATTCTTTATTTTTACTTCTAACAACGGCAAGTTTTTATTTTGCCAGGAAAAAACAGTGGGTTTGGGCAGGTATTTTCGGAGGGCTTTCGACTGCAACCAGGTTAACGGGTATGGCACTCCTTCCGGCACTGGCAGTTGAATGGTACCTTCAAAACCGGACATTAACAAAAGAGTTAAGGGGAATCATTATTCTATTTCTTAAAAAAGCAGCTTTCCCACTTACTTTAGCTACCTCCGGTTTTTTGGCCTACGCTCTATATTTACATTTAAACTACGGTAGTTGGCTATTGTTTCAAAAATCAATGGTCGCCTGGAGCCAGGATAAGTTTATCTTTCCTCCACAGGTAATTTTCCGCTACTTAAAAATTTTTTTCTCCGTAAGCCCCGGCCTTTTAGAATATTGGATCGCCGTTTTGGAGTTTGTGAGTTTCTTTGCCTATTTATTTATTGCCGTTTATGTCTGGACTAAAGTACGAATATCCTACGGAGTATTTATGGTGATCCTGCTGATACTTGTAACTTTCACCGGGACACTGGCCGGGAACCCCCGCTACATCCTGCACCTTTTCCCCGCCTTCATAGGTCTATCATTATTGGTTAGAAACAAAAAACCATTAAAATATGCCATAACCGCGATCTTTATCGCCCTGGGGTTTATATTGACAATAATTTTTACCAGAGGGTATTTCGTTACTTAATATGACAAACCATAAAAATATAATATCTTCGATCTGGCTAAAGATGCCGGCGCTATTTAACCCTGTCCAACGAGTCTTTAATGGTAAGTTCTGGGAAGTAACCAGGGAGATGTTTGGCCACTACGGCCAGGGTAATGTACTTGACCTGGCGTGCGGCACCGGGGAGCTTAGGAAATATATAAACCCTAATGTTTATTACGGTCTTGATATAAACCCTAACTTTATAAGTTTTGCAAAGAAACGGATTACAGGAAGAAATACTAATTTTATCGCGGGTGATATGACAACCTCTATCCCGAATGTAAATTTCGACACCGCATTTTTGGTTAGCGCAGCCCACCATCTTTCAGAAGATCAATTGGAAACCGTTCTAAAAACACTAAAAGTTAAAAAGGTCAGAAGGGTAATTATAATTGACGGAGTTCCTTTTGGTGTTATCTCCCGATTCTTAGAATGGCTGGATGATGTATTGGGCGGAGGTGAATTTTTTAAAGACGAGTCGGAACTGGCTAATATAACTAAAAAGTTTTTTAAAATAGAAAGCCGGGGAACATACAAAGCCCCTTATTCGTTATACAGGTACCCTTACGTTGTCGGGACTCTTTGATTTTTGTGCAACGGCAAAGACTGATAACCCAAAAGGCAATCCTGTAAAAGCTATCATTTTATCTTCAATCCCCATAATTTTTATAAAAGTTTTATTTAAAAAATCTGGAACTGTTTCAACATCGGACGAATGTTTTTTCGAAAATCTGTCTGTTATTCTTTTTAGCAAGGCAATAGGAAAAATCGTCATATTGCCGTAGGACAATTTTTTAATTTCAAATCCCGATAATTTAATCTTTTCTCCTAATTCTTTTTTTGTGTACCTTTGCCTTGTTGCAACAACTATGTCGTGACTTCCCCTAAGCCAATTGAAAGCCGGCACTTTAACAATTAAAAACCCACCCGGTTTTAAAACACGGTAAAATTCTTTTAAAGCGCGTATGTCACTCCCTACCTCCTGGTGGTATAAAACGTCGATTGACATAACCGCATCAAAAAAATTATCATTGAAAGGAAGCTTTTCTACTGAGGAGAGTGAAACGTTTTTAATTCCTCTTTTTTTGGTAAATTTTATCGCTTCAGGGTTTATATCAACTCCCCAGACTTTACCTATTTTTTCCAGCTTCTTCATAAAAAACCCCGTCCCGCAGCCTGCATCCAAAATTTTAAGCTTATTCTTTTTGGGTGAATACTTGTTCAGAAGGCCTAAAACCGCGTTATGTGTTCCGATATAATAAAAATGGCTATCCTCGTTTAAAAAGATATTTTTGTATTCTGAGGCCTGCATAATTATTTTTTTGATCTAGGTCTCATAGCCCTGCTGGTTATTACCATCTCAACCCAAAGCCTTAAAATTTCAAAAAAAGTTGATAGCAGTTTAGAAAACCTGAAAAATTGCGATTTCCCCCATTGCCTTTCGAAATGGTGTACCGAAACTTGGCGGAATTTTGCCCCTGCCCGCTGCGACTTTTTTACAAGTTCCACACAAATAGACCCGCTGTTACTTTCCAGATCTAACTTGTCTAAAACTGTTTTCCTTATCAACCTAAAATCACAGTCCACATCATAGACAGGCAACATAAAAATCCAACGTGTCACAAGGCTATACATATTTCCGATTACAATCCGATATGTAGCGTCCCGACGCGCCATTTTGATCCCATTTACAAAATCAACGTCATCGCTCATTAAACTCAAAAGTACAGGCAACTCTTTTACATCATATTGTCCGTCACCGTCGGTATAAAAAATAAGATCTTTTGTCGCTGCCTTAAACCCGCTCTTTAAAGCTCCGCCGTACCCTTGATTTTTCTGGTGAAAAACAAGTTTCAAATTTCTATATCTCTTTTCAAGCCCGGATAAAATCTGTCTGCTTTTATCCCTTGACCCATCATCTACAACAATAACTTCATAGTCGTCAGTTAAAGTCTTTAACGTCTCGAATGAATCTTCGACAAGCTTTGCAATGCTCCCCTCGTCGTTATAGCAAGGAAAAAAAACGGATATCCTCTTTTGTTTGTCTACAGCACCTGGCATATATAGTCCCCCTAATTATACACATGTATCCGAACCCAGGTAAGCCAGCCAATCTCCTGACTATTGAAGCTATAATCTAAGGGAAGGGTCAGTTTGCGAAAAATCGTGAATAGAATTCAGTTGCAATTATCACCTCTAAACCATTATATTTTCCTACTGTTCCTTGATCATAAGTAATTAAATAATCAATTTGATTCTCCACACAACAGTTAATAATATTTTCATCTTCTTCTGAACCTTCGATAGAATATTTTTTATAACTTGCTGGAGGAAGTAAAATAGCGGACTTTTTTAATTCCTCAAGGATTTGAGTAAATAAAGGCTCGTACTTCTTAAACTTAGGTTGAGCAGTTATTCTTTCGTATTCTTCAATAACTTCAGCAGGGATACAAATTTCAAAACCAGCAGTTAGGAGTTCACGAACTAACCTCCTATATGGACCATCTGTTAATGTTGCGCTTATAAGAATGCTTGTATCTACGACTACTCTTGGCCTAGCGTTTTGATCTTTTTCTGTATGCGATAACTTCATCTGCGATATCTTTCTCGCTTAATTTTAATTCTTTATTGATTTTATCACCTAGATCAAAAACTTTTTCCCAGTTTGTAATAGGTGAAAATGTTCCCAGTTGCTTAAATGAAGCATCTAAAACTTGTTTTACCTCATTAGGCTGTATTAGTAACCAAGTTGTACCTGAATAATAGTTGTATAGGGTTGTGTAGGCCATTTAATTCACCACTTTTTCTGTTTTTATCTGATTGACGTAAAAAATATAGTCTGCAATCTTTTCTTCATTTGCAACTACAGATATATTATATTCTCCTTTTTCCTTAAAAGGAATGTTAACTAATTGTAAGGATACTCCAAGAACTCTAGGACGGTTTGGAATAAGCTTATCTTCCTCTGGTATAGGTACTTTTAACTCGGGAATTCTGACCACTTCATCTTCAGTCTTTTTATTGTTGATAACAATGTTAATAGAGGCTGCTTTTAGAGCCTTATTTAATACAGTAAAATTGCATACTAAATAACCCTTAATTAAGCTTCCAGGGGTATTTATTACATTTATAACATCAAATATCCCTATAAGACTGAGTTTTCCTTCTTGAGAAAAGGATACTTCATCACATAGGTGTATATAATTAAGTTTAAAATTACTCATACTTAAAGATATTATACACTAACTGATTTAATTTTATCACTGCATTCCTTTCAGCTAAATCTTGTCTATGTTACACTCCAATCATGAATATTCCTTCAATTTATATTGATGAAAATCCTAAAGCAGAGGTAGAGATATTTTACAAATCCCTTCATAATAATTTTTATCCTTGGATGAGGCCAATGATCTACAACCACCCTGGTTTGAAACCTCTTGAATCATTACTTTCAAAAGAAGGTATGACTAAAAAAGAGGAAAAGCAGATAATTGGTGAATTCTTCGTCAACCTCCGTGACAAATATCGTAATAAAATTGATCCTTTTTTAGATCACTGTCGGGAAAGATTAGCAGAAGATTCCAAAGGAGCACTTGTGACGCTTGCTCAACTGATGGATTATGAATGGTTAGAGAAAACCTCAGATTATCGAGCGATTCCGGTTCTTTTGCCATTTTCTCCGTTTGGAAAAAATATTTTTTTCTATTCCATTTATGCAGTAATCAGGGAAGATAATCCTAAGGACATTTTAGACACTGCTATTCACGAAATTTCCCATATGATACTCTTTGACTTGCTGGAAAAATATCATCCGGAATTTCAAGAATATTCGCTCACGGTGGATTATTTAAAGGAAATCTTGGCTCCCATCTTAATAGACCAGCCACCTTTAAAAAAATATATGAACTTGAGCCAGTATCCTAAAGGGTATGTAGGAAATACCGAATTGGAAGAAATTTATGTGAGTGCCAATAATACGGGAAGGGTACAAATAAGTCGATTTTTCCAAAAAGTTTATGAAGAGATGAGGTACCAGGAACATAAACCCTTTAGGGAAATTGTTGATGCAATGATTCGGTTACTAAAATCTGCAGAACAAGAACTCGCTAAAAAGCGTGTACAAGCGACTTGCAGCCGCTTGCCTTCGCACTTTGTGCTCAGGTAATCTACATCCACCTGCTAAAACGCAGGTGGTTTTAAGATTGGTAGTTATAAATAATAGTCAAGAGATAACTTTTTTTCTCTAAGGTCAATTAAAACTTTTTCTCATAAAATTTATACTCTTTACTATAATACGGTCTAGTATTAAAGTAAGAGTATGACCAAACTTTCTTCCATCCCTGTACATGCTAAAAGGATGGGGATTTTCATTTCCAACCTATGGAATGCTATTACCTTAATAGAGAATAGGGATGAGACAGCCAATTTCTTCAGGGCATTACTTACTCCAACAGAGATAAGGATGATGGCCAAACGTGTGCAAATAGCTAAAATGCTCCTTGAAGGATATAAGTATGAGGATATCCGCAACTTCATCCGGGTTACAGATAGGACAATATCTTCCGTAAATAATCAGCTGCAGTTTGGTGAAGGCAGTTATGTAAAAACTATTGAACGGCTTATTAAAATTGAAATTAAACAACAGGAACGCCTAGAGGGCAAAAGTAGCATCTTAGACACCGGGCCTTATACCGGGAAGGGAACTTCCGAATGGCTCCTTGGTAAAGTAGCGGCCAAAGGCCTAAATTACCTTAAGAGAAAGTCCGTTATAACGGATATCAAAGAATCCAGTAAATAATGACTCTTTATACAGTCGTGTATTGAAGTAATTTTATCCTAAAACTATCATCAGCAGTTCTGCGGCACATCATCGTTATGATATATTGTAGCAAGGTATGAAATCAGTAAAAGCGAAGGTTGCCGTAATATTATTTTTTATCTTCTTCCAATACCTATTGCATTTATAATCTCTTTGTTTATTCATACATTCTGGGGCAGCTTAGGTGTTTACTGGATCTCCAA
>LCEJ01000050.1 GCA_000997105.1 Candidatus Daviesbacteria bacterium GW2011_GWA2_42_7 | reverse complement strand
GGGCACAAAACAAATATCTCATGCCCTAACTTTTTTAAGGCATGGGCAATATCATAAACAAAGATTCCGGCATTTTGCCGGTCACCTTTTTTGTTTGGGTAGTTATGGGTAATAATGCCAATCCTCATAATCTTACCTTAGATTCTACTCTTTTCTGCAACTAAAATCATGTGCGAAAAAGGTTTACCTGTAACTTTTTCTCTCTTTACATTTAATCCACAGCTGGACAGAAGATTTACCCAGTTACCTTCTTTCCTGTAATATACCCTGCTTCCTATGATCTTTTTCTCAAAAAGCATCGGGTAGATTGTATAATCAACAACAATAGTCACCAGATACTCTAAACTTAATGAGGGCTTAATCTCAAGGATAATTAATTTCCCCCCTTTTCTTAATCCAGCTATGCAGTCTTGAAGCAGTTTATCCTGAGCCTCAAACGATTTAAGATGGTGCAAAACATGGCTCATTATTATTACATCAGGGGATAGTCCTTTCTCTTTTAAAGCATCTTCGTGGATAAAACGGGTGTTTTTTAAACCTTTCTGGGCATGTTTAATGCGCTCCTTATTTAAATCAACGCCTACTATCTTTCTTTCCGGCCCGGAAATTGCCAGATAATTTGCCAAAAGCCCGTCCCCGCACCCTAAATCAAGTATTAAACCCTTCTTAGGCACTAATTTTTCCACCTGCTCAAACGGCGCATCCCAGACCCGAATTCTGGAAAATAAACCGGTAAAGGAATCTTCCTCATAAAGTCTGCAGGCTTTTTCAAGATCAGGATGAAGCGGTTTTTTATCAATTCTTAAAAAAAAGCCAAAAAAAATCTTTACAAAAAAACCTGCTACAGACCTAATCATATTTACCCCTTAAACTGTTCCACTTTATCTGGGCTAGCTCTCCTAATGTCTTTATCACAGCATCTATTACTTTAACTTTCGAACCGTCGTAGTGGGTCCATTTAACCGGCACTTCTTTAATTGAAAATTTTAACTTGTTTGCAATAAAAAGCACTTCGGCATCATAACCCCAGCGGTTAATTCTTTGCCTTTTAAAAGTAGGGATAATAATTTTTTTAGAAAATAGCTTAAAACCGCAGTTGGTATCTTTGACTCCCGGCAATAAAATTAAACGAAGCATTTCATAATATATATCACCCAAAAAAGTCCTGTATCTTGCCGGCATCCGACCTAATTTCTTCTCTTTTAACCTTCGTGAACCGATAACAATATCAGATTCCCCGATATACTGCATTAGAAGGTCCAATTCTTCAATAGGGGTTGATAGATCACAATCGGTCATTAATACTAAATCTCCGACTGCTACCATCATCCCGGTTTTAACCGCCGCCCCTTTACCGAAATTTTTCTGATGCTGCAATAACCGAATATTACCGTGTTTTGCTTTGTAAGACTCAAATACTGCCCAGGTTTTATCAGAGGAACCATCATCCACCAAAATAATTTCGGATCGGATTTTCTTCTTTTTTAAAAATCTGATAATTTTATCAAGGTTTACCGGTAATCTTTTTTCTTCATTAAAAACCGGTATTACAACAGATAAATCTAAGCCTTTTTTCACCTTGTAATATCTTTCTCCACTCTTTTAAAATCGTCCCAATATTTCTTATAATCGATCGGCCGGGAAAGTTTTTTAAATAAGACCTTATCACTTACTTCCCGCATATCCTGAACCGTTTTTCTTTTCTGCAAAGTATTTAGTAAATGCGTAATATTCCAGACAATCGCTTTAATGATCATATAGGCACTCTCAAATTTAAGCCTTATCAAAAATATAAATGCTATCCCAAATGAAATAAATACATGGGGAAACAAAACCGGCAATAAATTCTCAGGACCTAAATTTTTTATTAGTGAGCAAATCCTATTTTTATAATAATGGTAATTAATTTTTGTCACATCCAGCCTTCTGATCGTAAAACCTAATTTATGGTAAATTTGTGAATTGGGATAAAAGAGGACCTTGTAACCGGAAAGCCAAACCCGCCAGCAAAAATCGCTTTCCTCAAAATAGGATCTAAAATCTTTATCAAAAAGCCCTACTTTTTCAACTACTTTTTTCCTGATCAACATGCATGCACCTTTAGCCGAAAAAATTTCCCTTTCCACACTAAACTCCGGCCCGTCTTTTTGCATAAAACCCCAGTGGTGTAAAAACCCTATCTTCGTAAAAAAAGAACCGGCATTATCCAAAATCCCTGGTTTATCCATTAAATAGATCTTTGGCTGGATAACCGCTAACTTGGGGTCAGTTTCCATTCTTGCTACTAACTTAGATAAGAAATCCAGATCAACTTTAGTATCATTATTGAGAAGTAAAATATATTTTCCAGTTGCAAGCTCAACCCCCTGATTATTAGCTGGCGCAAATCCTAAATTCTTCTTATTATGGATAACCCTATAGCCTTTTGGTGGCCGGAGATCTTTTTCTAAGTTCTCACTCCCGTCAGTTGAACCGTTATCAACTATAATAAGTTCCCAGTTAGGGTAATCAATTTTTGAAAGCGAGGATAGGCACTCTTTAAAAACCTGCCCCCCATTCCAATTAACTATAATTACTGAAACCAGAGGTTTTGCAGAAGATTTTCTATTAGTTACCATTTCTAATTCTCCCAACCAAGTATCCCAATCCCCCCCCTAGAGTCTCTGCAAACAGCATCAGCACCATACTCAACGAGATAACCGGATCACCGGCTAGCTTGCGCCAATTACGGTAAAAAGCAGGCCGCAGGATATAAACTGTTTTCGAAGTAAAAACCGGAAGTTTTTGTTTTTTGAGGTATTGGTGAGCGGATAAACCATAGTAGTACTTTCTTTTTGCAAGCTTGAAAAGTGTAGGGCAGCCCTCATTGTGCAATATGAAGCTTTTAATCCTACCCACTCGGTGCTTTTTGGCCAATCTTTGCGGCAAATCCCAATCTTCCGGCCCTGTTAGGGTCTCATCATACCCACCGAATTCCCAAAACAACTTTTGGGGGAAAAACCTGGCTGCCTCAAAATAATTTTCACCCTGGTGGATTTCCCTTTCTAATATCTTTGCTTTTGCCCAAAACCCATCACCAAAAGATTTTTCAGGTATAATCGCCATTTCCGATTCACCACTCTCCAACTTTTCTACACATTCTGAAATGATACTTTTTGTTAAAACCATATCAGAGTCCAAAAAAAATAAATATTTGCCACTTGCTTTTTTTGCGCCAAAGTTTCTTTGGGCAGACCTTTCAGGACCCTTGGTAAAAACTTTATCGGTAAAGTTTTTTGCCACCTTAAGCGTTTCGTCAGTAGAGTTATTATCTACAACAATAATTTCCACCGGATGATAACTTTGCCCCTTGATACTGGTTAGGAGTTTTCCTAAAGTTTTATCTGAATTTAAGGTAGTGATAACTGCCGAGACAAGCGGTTTTCTCATTTATAGAAAATCGATTTATAGCTTTTTGTATGATATGATATTTGAAACAAACAGACAACCGTGGAAAAAATTGATTTATCATTTGTAATCCCTGCCAAAAACGAGCAAGATTCTTTAGAAGCTCTTTACCAAGAGATTCTTCAAGCCGTCGAACCGCTAAAAAAATCCATCGAATTCATTTTTATTGATGACGGCTCAACTGATGATACCTACAAACGTCTGGAAAGCCTCCACCAAAGAGATACTCGGGTAAAGATTATAAAACTACGGGGGAATTTTGGCAAATCCATAGCACTCCAGGAAGGATTTAATAAGGCTCGTGGGAGTATTGTTTTTACTTTAGATGCTGACTTACAGGATAACCCAAAAGAAATCCCTGCCTTTCTAAGAAAAATTGATGAAGGATTTGATTTAGTATCAGGTTGGAAGAAAGAAAGACATGACCCCTCACTTAGCAAAGTCCTTCCATCCCGCATATTAAATTTGCTAACACGTCTTCTTACGCGAGTAAGAATCCACGATACTAACTGTGGTTTTAAAGCTTACCGCAGAGAAGTAATTAACAACCTCAATCTTTACGGAGAGCTTTACAGATTTATTCCAGTTCTCGCTTCTAAGCAAAATTTTAAGGTTGGTGAAATAACTGTTGAACACAGGCCAAGGAAATATGGCGAAACAAAATTTGGCTGGGAAAGAGGTGTTAAAGGAATCCTTGACCTTCTAACCGTTGTTTTTTTAACAGATTACATGCGTCGCCCCGGACATTTCTTTGGCACATTAGGCCTTATCTCATTTTTCTCAGGATTTATCATCGGTGCATATATTACCTATCTTAGGCTAACAACAGGTACTATCCAGGATAGACAACCACTTCTGTTTCTAGGGATGTTGCTGATGATTATAGGGATCCAGTTAATTTCCACCGGGCTTTTAGCAGAAATGATTACCTACTGGCGTCAAAAAGATATGAAAAACACAACTGACCAAGTAATCGCTAAATCTCTGTAGCGCCTGTTCAAACCTTAAAACCCCTTACCACAACCTTTGGATTTTGGAAAAGACAAGACTTTTCATTATCTGTAACAATTTTGATAAATTTGGCCTGGCGGGCCGGAAAGATATACTGTATTTTTCCTTTCTCCAGTGTCGGATAACTTACTATCTGCTGATCAGTCAACTTTTCCGGCTCAGTCATCCAATTTACCCCATCAGATGAGGTCCCAATCATCCCGGAATTTAAATCCAGACAGTTAGAAGCGGAACCAAATTCCACAATTATTCTTGCTACAGTGGAATCTTTTGGTAAAGCGATGGTTAAAAAATTGCCAGATTGTTTCACACTTTCGACAAGAATATCCTTTTCTTCCCGATACTCTGCACGCGAGTTTTCTATGTCATTTTTCCAAACTTTAGCAATAGGCACCCCGTCCACCTTTACCTCGTAAACCGGGATAAGTACTTTATTTATATACTCCCAGGCAAACGGATACGCTATTTCATTCCCCTGATGCGTTAGTTCTACCAGATACTCCCCCCAGCGGTTAATTCCGGACCAGGAACTGTTGGAAAAATTAATTTCGGGAGAAAAATAACTACTTGGAATATTTACCCTTGTCCCCTGGATAAGCCCAACCTTAGATCCGGGCTGCACGTTCTGATTAATCCACCCCACAGCCTGATAGTAAGCATTACCGAAACTGTTACCCCAATAAGGAATATTAGCCTTTTGGGCCCCAGATAAACCCCGCGGAACAAAAAGTATTGCAATAAAAATGGGCAATATTAAATTTTGGCTTTTACTAAAAACCGGGAACTTCCTTAATAGGTTTATCAAAAATACAGCCCCCAACCCAGAAAGAAGAGCCATAGCCGGGATAAACTCCATAATCTGCCTAACCCCACCATAAATCGAACTCCCCGGCAAACTTACTCTAAGAACCGGGATGAGCATCCATAGCAAAAATAAAAGGGCCGTTTTTTCCGTTTCCCGCCGCCTAAAAGCTGCAATTATTCCCAAAGCTGTGAGAAATAAAATAATAGGGGGAGTGGTAGTAAGTATCCAAACTGCAGGAAATATATTAAACCCTCCCCAGGTAATGTATTGAGGCTGGCCTAACCCACCCGTACCAATCTCCTTATAATACAGAAAAATGTTAAGAATATTTATTGGATCCTGCCAAAGGTATGGCCAGCTTAAAAAGAATATTACCGTAATAATAACTGGAGCTGCGAAAAGCATTATTAAAAATTTCCGGGGAAGTTTAGAGATTACCCTCAAAGGATTCAATATCCTACGGTCACGCAAAATTAACCACGGCAGAATAATTAGTGGCAAAAATAAAATATTAAATTTTGTTCCCAATGCAAGGGCGAAAAAGATTGCAGCAGCAAGAAGCCACCTCCACTCATATTTTTTCAAGCTGTTCCAAAAAGCCCAGATTGTTGCAGCGTAAAAAGCAGCTTCTGCAGGATCTTTGATATTAAAGTGTGATTCGGCAAAAAATAAAGGGTATAAGATAAGTGAAACCCCTGCAAAAACCGCCGCCAAATTACCGTAAGCTTGCTTGGCAAATAGAGAAACTATAAAAACCAAAAACGTTGCACTAAGGATATTAAAAAGATGATAGGACTCAATATCGCCCAATATCCCTAATTTTTGGTAAAAAATATAGTTTGATGAAGCTGCCAGTATTCCGTTAATGGGAGGATGACCACTATCATTTTTAAGAAAAAACTTCGCGGCAAAAGAAGTTTCCTGGTATATGCTGTGGCGACCGGAAAAATCTTTATATTCTGTCTCTCCATTAAGAAAGTAATTTAAATACGCCTGTTTAACCATTTTTTTCTCCGGTATAAGAGATATAAAGTGAAGGGAAATAAAATTTACTTAATTGTTGATCAGCCAGTTTAATTAAATTAAGAAAGATTCCGCCTATATTAGCGTTAATTAAAGACAAAACTAAAATAACTTGAAACATAATTGTAAATAGCGGTATTCCTCTAAGACTTTCAACCCTAGCCCCGTATTTACCAATAACCGCTGAAAGATATTTTGGATCGAAGCTTACTGCAGGAATCTCAAGATTTTTTTTACCCCGCAGTTTACCGATAATTCCCCCTAAGGTAAAAATTTCATAACCCAAGGAGCTTCTCTCTACAACTACAAACTTTCCTCCCGGTTTTAAAACTCTTAGCATCTCACTTATAGCCTTTGATTGATCATCTTTGGTTGGCAAATACATTAAAGCTGTCACCACAAAAACAGCATCAAAAAAATTATCCTTAAACGGTAAATCTCTGCTGTCAGCCCTACAAGCTTTTCCTGCGGGCGAAAGATTCTTGTTGTACAAATCAACATAATTTTGGGCTATATCAACACCAAAAACTTTTATACCCGGAAAACTGTTCACCAAGGGCCCCGATAACCTGCCATAGCCACATCCAATATCCAAAACCTTAAAGTCGCTTTCTTTTTTGATCATTCCCTCAACTTGTTCCAACATCCAGCTACTTAAATACTTGTTTATATTTTCAGGTACTGATTTTAAAAGTACTCCTTCAATACGGGCACCAAATTTAAGGCTTCTGTTTTCCCAAAATTGGGTTACCTCATTCATCACTTACCTCCATTGACATTTTTTTAAAATTTACAATGTCAAAATTGGATAATTTTAGTACCGAAATAAACATTATCCCTTCCGCAATAAATAGAAGAAACCGGAAAGTTAGGGCGATAAAAGATGCAAACGAGAGATTATAGAAATACTGCAGCATAAAAGCAAAAGATAAGTCACTTACCCCTAAACCTCCGGGTGCAATTGGTGTCAGAAAGCCTATCACCCAACTGGCAGAAAGTAAGCCGGTAATCTGTGGTAACTGCATAAGTGAATTCCCTGCAAAAGCATAAATTAAAATATTAAAAGCTGTGCCGTATATTAAAAATAGCCCTACCGACATCCCAATAAGTTTGAGATGATGTTTCTTATTTGTTTTTTTTATACCAATAACGGGAATATGCTTGCCGATAATAGGAATTTTAGACGCCAAAAGAAAAGCAATGCGGGGAGGAGCCATAAATATAAGAATTAACAAACCTACCGCTACAAGATATAAAATCCACGGCAAAGTTGTAAACTTTACCGCAATCGGTA
>LCEJ01000049.1 GCA_000997105.1 Candidatus Daviesbacteria bacterium GW2011_GWA2_42_7 | reverse complement strand
AAAAGAATTGGCAGAACTGGGAATTAAAATTGAAAAGCATTTTAGCAAGCCTCAGGATATTGAATGGGCTTTGGAGAATGGGAAATTCTACATTCTCCAATCCCGCCCGGTAACGACCTTGCAATGAACGGATATCATCAGCAAATCTTAGAAGAAATTAATAGAGTGGCAAGAGGAAACTCTCCTGTAAGCGGCAGGTTTGATCCGGGAAAATATATGGGCACAACTAAGCCCTGTATAAATATCACCAACCCGCAGACTAGAGAGGTTCTTAAGAGTTGGGTTAAGGAACATAAAGATATTTCATTACCTGAACTTTTGGGAATGTTGGGTTCTACCTTTACAGGGATTTCCCATACCGAAAGGAGTTTGGGAGGGAAAATTTTAGAATACCTGCCAAAACAGAGGCAGGAAATTAATCCAAAATATCTGGATAAGTGGCTCACTGGGGTTGAAGGTTGGGGGGAGGTGGATTCTTTATGCCAAAGTACCTTTGAGGCCAAAGAGATGTTGGTAAAATGGCTGGAATGGGAGAAGCTGCTAAAAAAGTTTGTGGGGGACAAAGATATCCATAAAAGAAGGGCTTCTTTGGTGCTTTTAACTAAGCCGGTTTTCGGATTTAGCCTTTGAAAATCTGGACAAATTAAAAAAAGAAAAAGATATCTTAATTACCAAGGCAGTTTCCTGGTTATTGCGTGATTTGATCAAGTATCACAGGGATAGGGTAGAGGATTATTTAAAGGCGAATAAGGCTATTTTACCTAAAATAGCCGTCAGGGAAGTGACCAATAAACTCCAAACAGGAAAGAAATAACCCTTAGAGGGCACGTCCGGGTTCGGGTCGTCTTATTAGTCTTATCCTAATGGGTGTAGTTAGATCTGGTCTATCCCCCTGGGCTGGTTCTTTAAGGCCCTTTACTTTCTCTAGAGTTGCTTGTTCAACCTCTTCTAATATCTGGGGTGCCGGTTTGAGCTGTTCTGCCATATGATCACCTCCTCAGGACAATATTATATCAAGTTCTATGAAGATTCAAGGTCGATTTTTGGGGTAATCTAAAGGTGAAAGTAGCCGTAGTGCATGATTGCTTAAAAGAAAATAGGGATGTATTACCGAAGATTGTGTTGTGGGGGTAGCTAATAAACTCCAAACAAGCAAAAAATAGTCAGTTTGACAAGTAAGCTAACAAGATGATACAAAGAAGAAAGTTTTATGAAAGAAAATCTGGGCAAAATTCTAGGTGCACTTGGACCTATTAAACAAGCTTCTGAAGGAGCTCAAACAGGCGATCAATGTGCAAAGACGGAAGAAGTACCCGATTTAAGACATATTTCAAGAAGCCCATTTGATTCCGGCGTTCAGGCTAACGAGGATAGGGCCGAGGGTATTTCGTATGACCCGCATGGTTTTGTAAACTACAGAGGTTTGTATCGCCCGCGGTAGAAGGCTGTACCTCTTCTTTAGGTATTTATCTCCCTGAATTTTGCTACAATAGCGCTATCCATGAAAGTTGCCTTGGTTCATGATTACTTAAAAGAATATGGGGGGGCAGAGAGGGTTGTGGAGGCTTTGCATGAGATTTTTCCTGAAGCTCCTGTTTATACGGCTTATTATGATCCCAAGGGGCTGGGACCGCATGCGGATAGGCTGAAGGATTGGGATATTAAAACCTCATGGTTGCAAAAAATTCCCGGGGCAGGCAGGCTGATTTCTCCTTTCAGGCTTCTCTCTGCCAAAGCTTTTGAAAGTTTTGATCTCTCTGAATATGATGTGGTCATTTCTTCATGTAATATATATTTCTCTAAGGCAGTAAAAGTTAAACCCGGGGCCTTACATATTTCCTATATCCATACCCCTCCCAGGTATTTATATGGCTATGCTACTTCCTTTAATTATAAAAAGAGCTGGTGGAAGAGGATCGGGGCAGAACTTGCTAACCATTACCTTAGGATTGTTGATTTTGAAACCAGCCAAAAACCGGATATTTTGGTGGCCAATTCGGAAAATGTGAAAGAGAGAATAGGTAAGTTTTATAGAAGGGAAGCGGTGGTTATCTACCCGCCGGTGGAATTGTTTAAGGGGACGCCTTGCAGTACTGCAAGGCGTCCCCTTGTGAAAAGATACTATTTATCTCTATCCAGGTTATGGAAGGGGAAAGGGGTGGATATAGTTGTTGAGGCCTGTGGAAGATTAGGTTTACCTCTAAAGGTTGTAGGATCCGGGCCGGAGTTACAACACCTAAAAACCCTAGCTACCAGCTACCAGCTACCAACTACCATTGAATTCCTGGGTCATGTTTCTGATGAAGAAAGGATAAAACTCTACTCAGAGGCAAAAGCTTTGATTGTGGCAGCAGAGGATGAAGATTTTGGGATTACCGTTGTGGAATCAATGGCTGCAGGGACACCTGTAATAGCCTTAAAATCCGGGGGTTATCTGGAAACTGTAGTAGAAGGTAAAACCGGGGAGTTTTTTGCAAAAGGCGAGAGTGATGAGGAAACTGTGGACAGTTTGGTCAAAGTTTTAGAGAAGTTTGATCCTAATAAGTACAAGGTTGAGGATTGTGTTAACCAGGCAGAAAAGTTTTCCCAAAGTAAGTTTAAGGAAAAAATTTTAGATCTAATCCATAGTAATTTAAAGTCTTGACGGATTTTTAAGATGAGGTCTAGACTAGTAGTATGGCAAGTAGAGAAGATGGTGAACACTGTCCAGTTGTAAAACTGAGCCATCAAGATATAGAGATACTGCATCATGAATTTAAAGATAAGCTTCTTGGTCTTAGAAGGTGCCCGGTTATACTGGATCTGGAGGGTGTGGCAGAGGTAGCGAGGCCGAGATGGCCAGAGTGGTTGTTTGGGCATAGGGGGATAGCACTGGCTGAAAGAATAAAGGAGTGTTTCTCACCTTCATTAAAACGTACCGCTCTGCCAGAATAGCTCACACGTTCTTCTCCGGGGGTCATGTTTTTATTATGGAAGATCCGGAAGCATTCGTAAAACCGGTTATTGATTTCCTCTCCTAGGGTTTGACTAGGGATAAGTTAGCTTGTATGCTTTGGGTATATGAGTGATGATCTTGAGTTTGAACCGGGTAAGGCTGAAATTGTGCATTTAGGTCAGAGATTTCCTCTCGTCAGTGATAAAACGGAAAAACTGCGTGATTCCGGGGTGAGGGACGCACGGGGGATGTTTGAGCTGGTTTATCGGACGTCGGTACTTCTTCAGGTAGAGGATAGGCAAGTACCCTTTCAGGTGGAGCTTTTCCCGAGCAGATTTGAAGTGGCCCAAACCTTCACTCCGCTTAATCCGGGAGTAGGATATGAGATCACAAACGAAGACTTTGATCCGGCCCAGAGAATTGAAAAACTTGTTGCCAACATGGACCGCTACCAGCGCTGGATTGAAAAAGATAAGGAGCTCTTACAGTTTGCTGTATCTGGGCTTGATAATCCTCCTAAACCAGATCCTCTGCATCTTGAGAAGTATCTCAGGTTGGTACTTAATTTACCAGGAGGTGGGTTTATTGGTTTTCCAATAGAATCCGAAGGCATTGACCTTCATTTTGGATCTTTTTATCCGATTGATACTCCCCGTCCGGCAGAGCTTTCCAGCCCGAGCGGCGAGATTCCCGCTATGGTGGAGTTAAAGAGAAAATACGGGGAAGATTCTCCAGAGTACCAATTTATCGGCTTTATCAACAGTTGGTACGATTTAGCTTTACCTGATGACCCAGAGCCATTAAAAACAGCCACTGGAACATTTGTTTTGGACATACCTGCGGCGAGTAGGAGACTTGAGTAACTAAATCGGCCTAAATTGTATTGACTATGGTATATACAAAGTTTATACTACGTATATATGAATACAGCTATTGTAAATGTCAAAGTTAATCCCACTGTTAAAAGACAAGCCCAGAAGGTAGCAGAAGATATGGGTTTAAGCTTGAGTGCTTTAGTAAACGGCTTTTTAAAAAATCTAGTGAAAACAAAAACTGTCACTTTTACTGCCTCCGAAGAGCCTACCCCTTACCTTTTGCGTGCCCTAAAGGAATCTAAAGAGGACATTAAGGCCGGAAAGGTTTCTCCGACTTTTACTAATGCCAAGGATGCGATAAACTGGCTTAATAAGCAGGACAAAAAATATGCGCGTCAGGTTCTCCAGAAAGTTCAGAAAACAATATAACAAAGCTGATGGTAAGGTGAAGTCTTTCTTTGATAAAAAATTAGAGCTATTTCTCCGTAATTCGTTTGATCCTCAATTAAATAACCATCCTTTAAGTGGGAAGCTTCAGGGCTTTCGAAGTATCAATATTACCGGTGACTGGCGGGCCTTATATTCAGAGCAGAGTAGCCCTAAGGATGATTTAGTTGTAATATTCGAGATGCTGGGCACTCACAGTCAGCTATACAAATAATATGCCAGAATTACCCGAGGTGGAGACGATACGATTGGGGCTGCAGGGTAAGATTGTTGGTTTAAAGATTTCAGATGTTGAAATCCGGTTGCCCAAAATTTTCCAGGGAAATCCAAAGGATATAGTAGGTAGCAAAGTTCTAAACCTGCGAAGAAGAGCAAAGATTTTACTCATAGATTTGGACAATAATTTAAGCCTGGTTATCCACTTAAAGCTTTCCGGCCAGCTTGTTTACCATAAGGATGGCAAACAAGCTACTTTTGGCCATCCGATCCCTTTTGCAGGAACTGTCTTACCTGCAAAAACCACCCATGTGATTTTCACTTTTTCCGATAACTCTGTTTTGTATTTCAATGACGTCAGGCAATTTGGCTACGTAAAAATTGTTAAAACTTCCGAGGTGGAAAAATTAAAAGCAATTGAGGAGTTTGGACCTGAGCCTTTAACTTATGAATTCACCCCGGAGAAATTTAAAGAAATTATTCTAAAGAAAAAAATGCCCGTAAAGCTTGTTTTAATGGACCAGGCCCAAATTGCAGGTGTTGGGAATATCTATGCCAATGAAGCTTTGTTTTTGTCAAAAATTCACCCTGAAAGAAAGGCAAATACCTTAGATGATAATGAAATCAAAAAACTTTATGATGCTTTACTTGAGGTTTTAAAAATGGGGATCAAATACGGCGGATCTTCTGAAAATGCCTATGTCAATGCCCTGGGTGAAAAAGGCACAATGCAGGATCACTTCATGGTTTATGGTAAAGCCGGTAAACCCTGCCCCAAGAGTTGCGGTGGTACTGTAAAAAGAATTACCCAAGCCGGCCGGGGCACCTTCTTCTGCCCTTCTTGCCAGAAATAGTTCACAGTTTGTGGTTCATTGTTCATGGATAGAAAATCCCCTCTATGAACTACGAACAAATAACTATGAACTTGATATAATAACTTTTAGCTTATGGCAGAAAAACCTACATTTGCCTCGGTAGTGAGAAACCGGGGTTTTCGATTTTTGTGGTTAAACCAGATCCTCGTGCAACTTGGGGACAATATTATCAACTTTGCCCTGATTATCTGGGTTTTTAAGCTTACAGACTCTACCTTAGCTGTTTCAGGCTTACTTTTAGCCATCTATCTGCCGGTGATATTTTTTGGTGTTTTTAAGTGCTTCTTCCTGACTAGCAGAAGATTTTAATATATCGGTAATTGATTCACCCTTATATATCTTTCTTCCGATAGAAAGACGGGAAACTACGAATCCAAATATTTGCTTGATCATTTGCGCCATCAATTGATTATTGGTTTAACAAACGTTCTTCCGTTTGGATTAACTCAGAACTGGATGATTCGTTACGAAGAGAGGGAAAACATTACTTCACATTTAATTGTGGATTCGCAAATTTCGGCAAGTGTAGAAATGTTTGATTTGTTTTTACGAGCTACAAATCTTTTCAACACTTCTTATTTCGATAT
>LCEJ01000048.1 GCA_000997105.1 Candidatus Daviesbacteria bacterium GW2011_GWA2_42_7 | reverse complement strand
AAAAAGGCCGGCGAAAAAGGGGCGGTTACGGTTGCTACCAACATGGCAGGCCGGGGTGTAGATATTAAACTTGGTAAAGGCGTGGCAGACTTAGGCGGGCTTTGCATTATCGGCACTGAGCGGCACGAGTCAAGAAGGATCGACAACCAGCTGCGTGGACGTGCCGGCCGCCAGGGTGATGCCGGGGCTTCTAAATTTTTCATCTCCTTAGAAGATGACCTTATGAGGATTTTTGGCGGTGAACAAGTTTCCCGGGTTATGGACCTTCTAAAGATCCCCGAGGATTCCCCGATTGAAAATGCAATGGTTTCAAAGGCGATCGAGTCTGCCCAAAAGAAAGTAGAGGGGCATAACTTTGATATCCGGAAAACCACCGTTGAATACGACGATGTTATGAACCAGCAAAGACAGATTATTTATGGGGTCAGGAAAAAAGTCCTGGAAGCCTCCGAAGGGATAAAAGAAAAGGGCAACACCGGACTAAAGGAAGATATCCTGGAAAAAGTCTTTCAGGAAATTGGGAATATTGTCACAACCCACACTGCCGAAGGGCTGGATGCTAAAAAGATCGTCGAGGAATTTTCGACCATCATAAACTTTGACCCCAACTCCCTGACAGAACTGGAGGGCCAGGTTACCTCCCAGTCTTCTGCAGAAAGTATTACGGAGTTTTTAACTAAGGTTGCAAGAGATTTATATGAGGCACGGGAGAAACAGGTAGGTGAGGAAGTTGCAAGGCAAATGGAGGTTTTTGTCTACCTGACAACCATTGACACTTTGTGGATCGAACATTTAGATACCATGGATGACCTTCGGGCAGGGATTGGACTTAGGGGCTATGCCCAAAGGGACCCTTTGGTTGAATATAAAAAAGAAGGCTACGAGCTTTTCTCAAAACTTGTTGCCAGTATTGACTCGGCAATAGTCCACCAGATTTACAAAATTGCAGTCCAGAACCAGGCTCCGATCCAGGCCCCTCAGCCTATTATGGAAAGCCAGCCGGACATTGAGGTTGGGGTAGCTGAAGAAGCGAGAGAACTGGAGCGAGAAGCAGCAAAAGTGTCTCTTGAGCGGGATAATTCTTCCCCCGTCATTGCGACCCCCGATTCAATCGGGGGGAAGCAATCTCAACCCCAAGATGATTCCCCCACTAAAGTCACCATTGAAAGAGGCGGACAGGTCATAGCCCAGCAAACTTTGAGTGAGGGCGGACAGATCCAAAGCCGTAAGATCGGCCGCAACGACCCCTGCCACTGTGGTTCAGGTAAAAAGTATAAGAAATGCCATTACCCGAACTAAAGTTCGGGACATTTCTTGCGACCTACGGTCTTAAAAAGTGCCACTACCCTCTAATCATCCCGAATTAGAATCCACCTATGCCCGTTGGGCTCTTCCTCTAAATATTGTTGTTTGTCTTTTTATCGGCATTATTATTTATAACTTTTTTCTTTCAACTATAAACTTGGGCGATATACTACTCTATGCATTTCTTGCTGGGGTCATAATAACCGGGATTCATGCCATTATAGCTCAAAAAGTTTTTGTTCTGTGGTCTTGGGCTTTCGGGAAAAGTGCTATTGTCAATGGCTTCATACTCATATTTGTTGGATTTGCAATGGGTATAGCAAAATACTCAGGATTGTGGAAATAAACCAGGACGAACTTAAAAAGTGCCACTATCCAAATTAGGTAAGTGGCCTATGCATAATATACAACCGGGCTTGATGGCCGGTTGTATATTTTTTGGCAAACCTCTCCCTACTTAAACCATTTACATTAAACTCTGAAGAAAAGCGATTATTTGGTTAAGCAAGCTTGTCACATTTGCCCCCTCTACCTCAACCCCATCTTCAACCTCTTCCTCAACATCAACCCCATCAGCCTTTATTTCCCTAGCCGTTAGAGCACCACCATCTTCTACAAACCCCTCAACTTTGATCACTTCACCAACATCGATAGTCCCTTCCTGTTCAAAATTGGCAACTGCACCCGGGTCAATGGTTACTGCTTGGCCACCCACTGTTACAGTACCTCCTGTAAAAGCTGTTACTTCCCCGGTAATTTCAAAGGTGTTACCTTCAACTTCAAACTTAGGCAAAACCTCCACTCCCTCTGCCCCTACTCCACCCCTAACTTCAATACGTACACGATTCCCATCATCCCTTGCCTCAATACGGATACGGTCGTCCCCACCCCCACCATGGGCGAAAATCACACCTGCCGGGGCAAGGAGGGTGAGCAGCAATACTGACAAGAAAACTGTAATCTTAGACCTCATTTACCTCACCTCCTCCCAATCATATATACAACGAAAAACTTTAGGATTTGTTACAAACCCCATCCTGATACGTATTATTTAAGAGGCGGTATAATATGCGGTATGCAAGACAATTTAGAAAAACTGGTCTACAAAGCAAAGGAGGGAGATAAAAATGCTTTTGGTGAAATCTACAAAACCTTTGTCAAAAAGATTTTTCGCTTTATCTACTACCTGGTCTATGACCGGGAACTTGCAGAAGACCTTACCCAGCTTGTCTTTCTTAAGGCTTACAAATCCCTACCCTCCTTTCTACCAAGTAAGGGGACCTTCCAGGCATACCTTTATGCCATTGCCAGAAACCAGGTTATTGACTACCAAAGGCGGAAAAAGGAACTCTCTTTGGACGAGGTGGATGAACCTGCTGCAATCTTCGAGATCGACAACGAGGTTATACAGACAGAAAATAAAAATACAGTCGACAAATTACTTGCCACCCTGGATGATGACGATAAGCAGCTTATCATCTGGCGCTACTTTGAGGAACTCCAATTTGCCGAGATTGCAGAGATCCTTAATGAAAATGAAGGGTCTATTAGGGTAAAGCTGCACAGACTACTTAAAAAATTGAAAGAAAGGGTGGAAAAACAAGTATGAATATCGAGCAGCACCTGAAAATTTTAAAAGAAGATTACCAAAAAACAGAACCTTCGGAGAAATTCTTATCACAAGGATGGCAGGATTTAGAGGATAAAATTAACCGGTTAGAGCACCGCCACCCAAACCCCATATATCGATACATTCGCCCGCTTGCTTTTGCCGTACTTTTAATCTTTGTTTTTGCCGGGTCTTTTACAGGCCTGGCCCAAGCTTCACAAAGGTCATTACCCGGTGAGCCACTCTACCCGATAAAAAAACTTTCCGAGAATATAATTTCCACCGCCACAGGTAATAACTTAGTCAAAGTCAACAACCGGGCAAAAGAGATTGTGGACTTAACAAAGAAAGGTAATAGGAATGAAGGTAATTTAGGCCGGGCTGTTGAGGAATACCGCGAAGAGGTGGAAAAGGTCAGTAAATCTGGTAAAAATACCAAGGAGCTTGAAGATGTACTGGAAAGTCACAAAAGAGAGTTTCAGGAAGTCAAAGAAGACAAATCAGGATCAAATTCAGGCACAGAGATTGATGAGGCAATTGAGATCAGTAAAAGCGGATCAAATTCAGGTGAAGATTAACCTTCCCAACCATGAGGATGTTTCTTATACCAGGAGGCTAAGGAGTTTATTGAGTCTGCAATCGATCTTTCCGGCTGCCAACCCAGGACCCTTTTAGCTTTTTTAATTGAGGCAATCATTTTTGCGTACTCCCCCTCCCGCGGGGTTGTTTTACCCATACTAATTTTTTCCCCTGTTACCTCCTGGACCCTACTTACAATCTCCAGTACCGAGTTACCGGTCCCGGTCCCTAGATTAATGATCTCACTCTTTCCACCACCTAATAAATAATTAACCGCCTTAAGATGGGCATTGGCTAAATCTACTACGTTTATATAATCCCTAATAGGAGTTTTATCTGGGGTGTCTACCGTAGGACAGGTCAGCTGGAAAGGCCCTATCCCCAAAGCACCCCGCACCGCATTTTGCATTAGCAACACCGAAGGCTTTTTAGAGTCCCCGATTAGTCCATCCTCGCTAGCACCGCATACATTAAAGTAGCGAAGTATTACGTAATTTAGGCCTGATTGCTTACCATACCACTCTATAATCTGCTCAACTATTCTTTTAGACGCCCCATAAGGGTTAGCCGGATTAGTCGGATGATCCTCGCCTATTGGCACATATTCTGCTTCACCGTACACTGCACAGGTAGAAGAGAAAACAACTTTATCAATACCCTGTGCAAGTAAAGTGACCAGGAGGTTTTGCGAACCACAGACATTATTTGAAAAATATTTTTGGGGATTTCTCATTGACTCATCAACCAAACAATTTGCGGCAAAATGTACTGCAGCCACTATTTCTTTCTCGGCATCAAAAACCTGCGACAGGTCATCTGCCAGGTTTACTTCATAATAACGGAGTTTTGCCTGACCAAACTTCTTCTGCAACACTTCCAAAGGCTTTTTGTACCCGGTGGAGAAATTATCAATGGCCACCACTTCAAAACCGTTTTGTAAAAATAAGTAGGTCGTAACAGAACCGATATAACCCCCTGCTCCGGTGATTAAAATTTTTTTACCCACGAAAGTTATTTTAGTGGGAATCGCTTAATGTTTCAATATCCTACCCACCAACCACCCCACTCCAAATCCCCCAACATGGGCAAAGTAGGCTACTCCTCCTCCGAGATCACTGGCAGCTGCTGGGGATACTGCCACAGCTGTGTTAAAAAGCTGGGTGATAAACCAATAAAACAACATAAAAGAAACCGGGATCTCGATAATTGAGGCAAAAAATAATACAAAGATAAAAGTTTTAATTTTGTGTTCAGGAAAAAGGGCGTAATAGGCCCCCAAAACCCCGGCAATTGCCCCCGAAGCCCCAAGAATAGGAATCATCGAGGTAGGGGACAAAAGGTATTGCAGAAAGTTTCCCGCTGCGCCTGCTACCACATAAAAAAACGGAAAGAGCAAACCAGTCCGGCCTTCCATATTTTTGCCAAAAACCCAGAGGAACCACATGTTGGAAATAATATGTAGGAACCCTCCATGTAAAAACTGGCTGCTTACAAAAGGAAACAGCGTTGAAGGCCGGGAAAAATCTACCAGGGCGGGAACTAATGCATAATGGGTAATAAGGGCATCAGCGTTTGGGGAAATAAGCTCTTGGGAAAATACATAAATATTAAGAGCAATAATTACAGTAACCCAAAAAGGGAAAATTTTTGCCGCCTGAGTGTCTTTTAAAGGAAACATAAATCAACTAATTACATGCCTTACGGGATATAAATTGATATAAAAAGGGTAAGGGTTAAGAAAGAGGCTTTTTAGGTTTTATCTCTGAAAACCCGGTATATTTTCTTAGGGCTTCCGGGATTATAACCGAGCCATCTTTTTGCTGGAAATTTTCTAAAATGGCAATCAAGGTCCTACCAATTGCAAATGCAGTCGCATCATTCATATGGACAAATTCAGTTTTCCCGTCAGATCTTTTTACCTTAGTGTTTAGCCTCCTTGATTGATAATCAGTCATCAAGTCCGAGGTATGAGTTTCCCGATACCTGTCTTGCGAAGGTATCCAGGACTCAATATCTATCTGCCGGGCATCAGGGTTTGTCATATCACCTGTGCAGATAATTATCACTTGATAAGGGACACCCAGCGACTGCATCAAATGTTCCTGGATCGCCACAATAAAGTCCTGCTCTTTCCTAGAATCTTCGGGAAGGGTAAAAGTTTCCATTTCAACCTTATCAAATTGATGGACCCTTAGAATCCCCCGCACATCTTTTCCATAAGCTCCGGCTTCCCTTCTAAAAGCCGTTGAATAACCTACATAACGGATAGGCAGACTCTTTTCCTCAATTGTTTCATCCATATGGAGCGGCCCCAAAGTATGCTCGGCACTCCCAACCAAATAAAGGTCATCTTTTGGCAGATAATACCTCTCTTCAATAACAGTTGGGTCAAGTCTTCCCATCCGTGTATATACATCAGGCCGAATCATTACCGGAGGGACTACCGGTATAAAAGAAGATACTTTGATTGTCGGGTCAACTTTTGCGGCTATGTCATTCAGGATTTTTTCATCCCGCAAAGTCTCAAAGGCAAAATTAATCAGGGCAAACTGCAAGATTGCCGCCTCGTTTTTTAAATAAGCAAACCTCGAACCCACTACTTTTCCGGCTCTCTCAATATCGATAATGTCCAAAAGCTCCCCAAGCTCAACATGATCCTTAGGTTGAAAATCTAGCTTTTTAGGTTCTCCCCACTTTCTTAAGACTTTATTCTCCGTGTCGTCTTTACCAACCGGAACATCATCCAGGGGAATATTAGGAACCCGTAAAAGCAGGTCGTTCAGCTCCGATTCCACACCTTTTAGTTCATTTTCTTTTGTATCCAGCTCCTCTTTAATTTGCTTTCCTTTTTCTATATCCCGATTTTTTGCAGCTTCATTACGTTGCTGTCTTAGCTGGTCAACCCCCAAAATCAACACCCTTCGCCTTCCGTCTAAGTCAAGGATTTTATCCAAATTAATGTCGGCGTGCCTTATGACAAGCATCTGCCTTACCTTATCCTGATTTTCTCTGATAAAATTTATGTCTAACATTTAAAGCCCTAACTCCGGGGCGATTTTTTGCATTGCCTCCAGTGAAATTTTAACAAATTTAGCTAAGGAAATCTCCCTTATTTTCTTTTTCCTCTTCTCTGGTCTCAAGGTTGGGAAT
>LCEJ01000047.1 GCA_000997105.1 Candidatus Daviesbacteria bacterium GW2011_GWA2_42_7 | reverse complement strand
TTAAATTTTTCGACCTCATATTATATAAATAATCCTTAACCGTACTTTTAACATGTCTAGTTGACATTAAACATAATCCTTGTATAGCATGGTATTTATGAAGTGCTATGGCTCTAAGGAGTTGGTTAAGTGTTTACTAAAACTTGGTTTTAAACCAAATAATCAAAACGCTACTAGCCACCAAAAATATTCTGCTCCGGATAGTTGTAAGATAGATTTAGGTGATAGAAACTTTGTTATGGTTCAAACAAATAGACGTGAATTTGATCCTCATGCAAGAACAAGATATAAAGCAGAAATTAAGAGACTTGGATTTTCTGAGAGTGAAATATTAAAATGTCTTAAATAAATTTGTGTCTCTGTAATCCGAGTTCTTTCCTAGTCCCCCCTTAACCGTGTGGAATTTGGGCCACTTTCTTAAGATTAATCCATAATTTATACTAGGTTAGTATGAAGTTGGTGATTGGGGTTCAAAATTTAGTCAAAAGGTTTGATAGCTGTACACACCGGGTGTGTTAGGTAGACACCGGAATATCTTGACTTCGGGTAAAGTTTGGCATAATGTAAAAGTATGAACACTAAAAAATTTCAAATAACAATAATAATTGTACTGGTTTTATTAATAGGGTTTTTATATTTTAATAACCGTGAAACCCAAAACAAGGTAAAAATTATTGAAACTCCAAAACCAATTGTCTCCGATCTTAATGTGCCGGATAGTTGGGAAGATACTTCAGATAATATTGAAGATTATTATAAAGTTTACAAAAATCCAGCTGTATTATTCCTGCGGAAGGCTCTAAACGCATATTTGAATAATGACAGTAGTGGTATAAATATTTCTAATGCGGCAGTAAAAAAAGAGACTGGAGAAGGCATTATTTCAGGCTTAGAATCCTTTGACAAAGAATATTACAAAAGTAAATTTGTAGTTTTAACCATCAATAAAAGTATTTCCGGTGGTGTTGACATTCAAATTTTGTTCCAGGATAAACCCGACCGGATTTTTTATGCTTGGGTATATCAATTAGCTGACGGAAATTTTGAATTACGGGGGTTTAACTCTAAAGAAGAAATGAAGCCGGAAGCTATGAAAGCTATTCAGACAGAATTTAAAACCTTTTTAGAGGATAAAGAACATGCTTTGTGATGTTTCATCTTGACCCGTTCGATATACTCAGGGTCAATACTGAGCGCAATCGAAGTATTGACTTCGGGGATTATTAGGGTTAAATTAAAAATATGGATGACTCCAAATTAGTAATTTTTGAGGGTAGAAATATGCGCAGACATTGGGATAAAAAACAGGAAAAATGGTATTTTTCGGTGGTGGATATTATCGGTGTTTTGACAAATCAGACTGAACATAAAAAATCACAAAGCTATTGGACAACACTCAAAAATCGCTTAAAAGAGGAAGGAAGTGAGGTCGTCACAAAATGTGACCAACTGAAAATGCAAGCAAGCGATGGAAAAATTTACAAAACAGATGCTGCTGATGTAGAAACACTCTTCAGGCTTATTCAATCTGTCCCCAGTCCAAAAGCTGAACCTATCAAACTTTGGCTTGCTAGGGTAGGCTACGAAAGAATTCAAGAAGTCTCTGATCCCGAGAAAGCCTTAAACAGGTCAAGACTATATTGGCAAAGAATGGGCAGGAGTCAAAAGTGGATTCAACAAAGAATGATGGGGCAGGAAATCCGTAATAAACTTACTGATTACTGGAAAAATAATGAAGTTAAAGAAAGAGATGAATTTGCAATTTTGACAAATATTATTCATGAAGAGTGGAGTGATTTAACCGTAAAGGAACACAAAAAATTAAAGAAATTAAAAACGGAAAATCTACGTGATCATATGAGTGATGCGGAACTTGTTTTTACGGCTCTTGCAGAACTTTCAACTCGCCAAATTGCAGAGGTAGATCAAACAAAAGGGTTGGAAGAGAATAAAATTCCGGCCAAAAAAGGCGGACGGATTGCCAAAAATGCCAGATTGGAGCTAGAACACAAAACTGGAAGAAAAGTTGTGAGTGGATTAAATTATTTACCCAAAGAGAAAAAGAAGTTGAAATAAAGTTTTATGTCAAACATTTCAACATTAGGTGCTTGATTTTTATCCTGTTTGACCTTGACAACCTGCCGGAAAATATTTTCCCTCCCCATATTAATATTATTGCCTCATTTAAGCAGAAGTTTCTCTACTATTCCTAATAGTTTTTACCCGAAGATATGTAGAGGGAAATTTCGCCGTGGTATCTTGTCAAAAGCATATAGTTATTGTATAAACTTGGGTACTTGTATGAGTGAAAGAGTAGAAGGGCAGCTAAGCTATTGGCAGAAAACACTTAACCTATCCGACTACCAAATTATCCTGGAAAGAATTTCTCCGGTCCAAGTATTTGATGCGGATATCGACCGCCATAAGAATCCATTTATAGGAGTCCGTCTTGACGGGGAAGTGAGAGCCACGATTTTACATACCCGTCTTTTGGAGGAAGAAGATATTATCCATGAGCTTGTGCATTTAGCACATTGGGATTGGCCGGAGGAACAGGTGAGACAGGAGACGACGCGGCTTATGGTGTCATGTAATTACCATGGCTGAAAGAAGAAAAGAAGTTTTAGAAGAAAGTATATTTTTACCGGTTTTTGGGGAAGCGGGCATTTCCCCCCGGCACCTCCCGAAGCTGTTGAAAAATACAGGAATTTCAGGGACGTGTGGCTCCCTTCTTATCCTGACATACGGGGGTTGAACCAGAAGTTGTTCTGCGCCCAACTAAAATAGACGGGAAAACATATTACATAGTAACTAAGCAAATCATTATTACTATCTAGTGATTCTTTCTATTGCCGGGAATGTCTCGATTTTCATACCTTTCTGTCTTAGGTAACTAATGGGCTCTTCTAACCCTCGGCAGATAGTTTCACAGACTATTACTTGCCTCGTGGACCGGATGAGCAAATCTCCGATTATGCCGATAGACAAGCCGTCGCCGGATGGTTTGCAGGTAACACACTCTATAACGGAAAGTGTTTGAAGGGTTTCTGCCAGGTTGGCTTGTCTTCCGTCGAAGCCAATTACCCGGAAGACGTTTTTCATGTAACGAAGGTCTTTGTAAGAAACCGGAGTTTCTGGTTCATTTTGGCCTTGAAAGATATTTTTGATCTTCCCCGTGGCTTGTTGGAATCTCCTTGCTTTCTTCCTTTGGGCGTTGGCAACTTTTTTAGGCACATTCTCATTTTTTTTCCGTCCCTCTCTTGTCCTTTTGGCAATTTCATAGTTTGTAGAATGGTTGCGTAAAGGGCTTCCACTTTCAAAAAGCTCTGTCATCTCTACTTCTCTTCTGTTCATATAATTTTCTCCTTTCAGAAGATATGGGGGAGGGGCTGTTCCTCTTTGGGAATTACAGCTTCCTTCTCCAGTTTTTCCAGGTTGGGGATGATCAGAAAGGGTCTTTTATTATTAACCAGTGCGTCTTTTTCAAACTGTTTCATTATAGAGCTGGTAGTTTCCCGAGTCAGACAGGCGAGCGAGGCAATGGTTTGATGGGTTAAGGGAAGCTCAATAATAACCTCTCCGCTGTCTAACTTTTTCCCGAACCTTTTTGCGGCCACGATTAAAGCTGTGGCCACCTTATTATATGCGTTACCAAAAAGAAGTGATTCCATAACCCCCAAAAGCCCATCCAAACCAATTAGGATTCTTTTTGTCAGTTCAAATAAAACATCCGGGTTTCCCTGGATAAATTCAATCAGCCCCTTCTTTGGAGCACGCCAAAGTTCAATATCCGTCATGGCCTCAAAGTAACGGGTATTTTGGGCTCCGCCGATTGCCCACATCATGGAAAAATAACAGCCTGGTTTTAGAATGTTAAAGGTTAATTCCTGTCCGTATGGTGAGACGGTGTAAAGTCGAGCGTATCCGTCTTTAAGATAAAAAACACCGGGTGGGTCATCATCGGCCCTGATTACCATTTCCTTCTTTTTGTAAAGGCGTTTTGAACCAAACCGGCTGTAAAAATCTTCAAGTTTTTCTATTGCGCTTTGGGGTTTATCCATGCGCGTATCTTACCAGTTTGTAAGCAACTTCACAAATTTTTTGCAACCTGGCTGACGGAGGTTTTAGGCAGAAACAATTATTCTGTGTCCAGTTAGTAATAACGGAAAGGGGGTGAAAAACATGAAAACAGAAAAAAATTATTTCCAAAAATTTATATATTTGGCAGCAGTCCAACTAATTTTAGTTTCCCAACTTCTTGTAATTACAGGTTCCATAACTACTCCGGCATATGCTGAGAGCGGTTCAGGTTCCGAAGGTACTATTGAAACTACATCCGACAATTCCGGCTCAGGCAGTTCATCCGAAGAGGTGAGCTCCGGTAGCGGGACATCCGGCGGTGATTTATCACCCACCGATGAAAGCGCGGGTGCGGTAGAACAAACAGATGGAAGCAAGTCTGGCTCAGGTAGCGGCGGTAGCGAAGAGCAAACCAGCAACTCCGGTTCCGGAAATACCGATCAGCAGGCCTTAACTGAAGAAGCTGTAACAGAAGAGGTTGCAACAACAGAGGCAACTGCTCCCACAGATACGGCAGGTACTACTGTCGGCGATATAGCCGAAGAACCTGCTACTACCACAGAGACTATTGTGGCAGAGGGAGACACTGCAGCTATAGAAGAAGTTAATGCAGACGCTCCGGGTGATACTATCAATGTAGCTCCAGAAGGTACGGCACCCGAGGGTACTCCGACAACAATCCTTGAGCAAGTAGTAGATCCGGCAGCAGGTGAAATTGATCCTGCCATCGGTTTTCCGACAGCTTACCAGGATGCAACAGGAGTTTCAGTAACCCCATGCCTTGACGGCACGGATCCTACTTGTGTCCTGCCTGGGGCAGGTGAGGAGCCAAATTTTGATCCTTCACAGCCCACGGTTTTAGGGGAAAATTTCCCTAGCGAGTTCTTTTATTGGATTGCAGAATCGGATTCCTTGGATACACCAAACGGCGGTAAAACTTTTATCCGCACGGCTTTGGAGGGGGCATTCTTAAATGAAGAGCCGGCAGAAGGTGACCAGATGGTCTTTGGAAGAACAGAAGACATCGGATGCTTTGGTGCTCCCTGCAATTTTGCAGAAGCATTAGGTAGCCGGGTTTTTGACAACTTCTTAAGGTGGGATAGCGGTGCTCCAGTTGGGACTTTGGGTGATGCAGTTACACCGCACACGGTAGTAGGCAGCCCAATAGGCCAAAACTTCTTTAGGATTGGAGGGCCGGGGTTACCTTTTGAGGGGTTATTTACTAACCTCTTTACTGTAGCGGGAAATTTGCTCAGCGGTGAATTTATTCCCGCTGTAGGTGAAGCCCCGCAACCAGCACCAATTGTGCCGCAAGGCCAAAGTGCTGCTGGGGAAGTAGAGCAATCCAACGGTTTTCCAGTTTCATACACTGATGCGCTCGGAACCTCTGTTGTAGCCTGTTTAGACGGAACAGACCCAATATGTGTTTTACCGGGTGCAGGTGAGGAGCCAAACTTTGATCCCTCACAGCCAGCCCAGTTTACTTCCAACTTCCCAAGCGAGTTCTTCTATTGGATTGCAGAATCTGATCTATTAGAGACTCCAAATGGAGGAAAGACTTTCTTCCGGATGGCAGTTGAAGGTGCCTTCTTAAATGAAGAGCCTTTAGCAGGTGACCAGATGGTTTTCGGGAGACTCAGGTTGACCGGAACAGGGCTTGAACCCAACTCGGCTTACACGGTGACTCATCCTTACGGGGTGGACACTTATGTGACCGATGAGCTAGGGATAGTCCGAAGGGGAGAGGGGACAGAAGACATCGGATGCTTTGGTGCTCCCTGCAATTTTGCAGAAGCATTAGGTAGCCGGGTTTTTGACAACTTCTTAAGGTGGGATAGCGGTGCTCCA
>LCEJ01000046.1 GCA_000997105.1 Candidatus Daviesbacteria bacterium GW2011_GWA2_42_7 | reverse complement strand
GGTGCCCGGAGGGGCAATAGTCCTGAGAGTGCTTGAATCCGGCAGGCAGGTTTTCCATCGGGTCGGCCCGAGAAGCCAAAAATGCCGCCATCGGCGCCAGGCCCAGCACATTAAGAGTTACTTTCAGCGTACAGATACTGCCAGGTCAAGGAAAACTTCCGCAGAGGGCTTGAAAGAGCCCGCCAAGGTCTGAAAGAGAAAGAGCCTAAGGGGTGGAAAAGATTAAGTTTGGATACCGCCGGTAAATGCACCGGATGGCAGCCAGCCAACCTTTTCCCCTAAACCCCAAGGGCTCTTTTTTCATGCTTAAAATCATTACCATTTGCTTACAAAATTTAACTTATTTTTTTAATCTGGGACAGTTATTATATTCTAACAACGAAAGGAGGCAAATTGGAAACTACCGGCCCAAAAATTTGCATTGTTGGCTCCGGTGTTGTAGGCCAGGCAACCGGAAAAGGCCTAGCCTTAAAAGGGCTTGATGTTACTTTTATAGACACGGACCCCCAGAAGGTAGAATATTTAAGGTCCGGAGGTTACAAGGCCTTTTTACCAAGCCAACTGGTAGACGGGCAGTTTAACTTTGATATCTCCTTTCTTACCGTCCCTACCCCGAATGTAAAAGGCAGGATTGATTTAAGTTTTCTAGAATCGGCCTCACAAAACCTTGGGAATTGGCTTCGGACCCTGAATAAATACCACCTTGTGGTAGTCAAAAGCACCGTGCCTCCGGGGACGACAAGGAATTTAGTTATAAAAACTATTGAAAAGCATTCCGGAAAGTTAACAGGCAGGGATTTTGGGGTTTGTATGAACCCCGAGTATTTACGGGAAAAGTCTTCCCTGGAGGATTCTTTAAATCCCTGGCTTATTGTAATAGGTATGCTGGATGAAAAATCCGGTGAAATTTTGGCAGAAGTTTACAAGGATTTCCGGTGCCCACTTTCGTTTACCTCGCTTGAGGAGGCTGAGATACAAAAATATGTCCATAATTTATTTAATGCCTTAAAAATTACTTTCTATAACGAAGTGAGGCAGGTTTGTAATGAATTAGGCCTTGATGCCGATGTAGTTTTTCCCCTTGTGGCTATAAGCTGTGAAGGTATGTGGAACCCCGGTTATGGTATCAAGGACTTTGGCCCGTTTGACGGGATGTGTCTACCAAAAGACACCCAGGCGTTTTTAAGTTGGGCCCGTGACCATAAGTTTAAGATGCCTCTCCTTAAAACAGCAATTAAGATAAACAATACGCTTACAATATTAAACCAAAATGCCCACAGGAAGGTTGTTGTAAGGTACCCAAGTATACATCAGCAGGAAAATGGGCATTTGATGACCAGATATGCCCCCTGAAATTAACGCACTACTTAAACCTTTAGAACAATATTCAGACTTAATCTATTTTTATTTTCCCTTGGGGATAGTAGGACTTTGGAGATGGAGCGTATGGATTTTAAAAAAGGTTGTAGGTGTAAGTTACCGGGCTAAAAAAGGGTTCCATTGGGAGAGTGTTTCTGTTGTGACACCTGTTTACAACGAGAATCCGGAAGTTTTTCAAAAAGCCCTAAAGTCCTGGGAGGATAATAACCCTCAAGAGATTATAGCCATTATTGATAGTTCCGATGCAAAATGTATTGAGGTTTTTAAAGAGTTTGCCTTAAAAAGCTCTTCTTCAAAACTTATTATTACTGATGAACCAGGGAAAAGGCCAGCCTTGGCTCTAGGTATTAAGGAAGCGAAAAGTGAAATTGTGGCTTTGGTGGACAGTGACACAATCTGGAATTTAGGGGTAAAAAGACATGCCCTGTCCCCTTTTTCCAATCCCAAAGTTGCAGGTGTTGGGACAAGGCAGAATGTTGATAACCCTAAAACTTTGGCCCAAAAAATATTTGATATCCAGCTTGACCAAAGGTATTTTGACGAGATGCCGTTTTTGTCTGTAAGCAGTGATGTCTTAACCTGCCTTTCCGGAAGGACTGCTTTTTACCGCCGCAAGGTTTTGTTACCCCTTTTAGATGACCTGGTAAATGAAACTTTTTGGGGGAAAAAGGTTATTAGCGGTGAGGACAAGAGATTAACCTATTTAATCGGGGAAAGAGGTTTTAAGCTGGTCTTTCAAAGCAACGCGCGCGTTTATACCCCCGGAGTTGAAGGTTTAAGGACACTTATTAAGCAGCGGCTTCGCTGGAGCAGGAACAGCTGGAGGGCGGACCTCCGGGCGCTTTTTTCCGGCTGGGCGTTTAAACATCCTGCATTTGCCTTCTTTTTAATTGACCGGGCGGTCCAGCCGTTTACTGTGCTTTTAAGCCCGATTTATTTTACAATTTTGCTAATTTCCCGGTCTTTTGAGGGCGCTTTGGTGATCTTAGTATGGTGGTATTTCAGCCGGCTAATAAAAATTTCACCTCACCTTTTGCGAAGGCCTCGGGATATTTTAATCCTGCCTTTTTATATTATATTTAATTTTGCTTTTGGCCTGCTTAGGATTTATGCCCTTTTTACATTAAACACCCAGGGGTGGATAACAAGGTGGGATATTAAAAGGCTGCCTAAATTTGCCTTTTTCAAGCCGGCCCCTGCCCTTGTGGCAACAACCATGACCTTGCTCTTACTATTTAGTACACTGGCCGTTTACAAGCAGAGCCTTTTTGTCTCAGGACTGATTGGTTTGGAAGAGCTCTCGGAGCCTGATATAAACTTGCCGGCCGTGGGTTTTGGCGGGACCGAAGCGTCCAGCCCTCCAATGGCCGTTTATACTGTTTTACCGGATGAATCGCTTTCCTCAATTGCCGGGAGGTTTAACATCCCGGAAGAAAATATCATAAAGGCGAATATTGCCTCTTTACCCAATAAAAGTTTGATCAGGTCCGGGCAAAGGCTAAAAGTCCCAATTCTTTATCCGGATGTCGGGATAAAGAGCAACTATCATACTGATATGAAAAACCTTCCTAAATCAAAAATCACCATAGACACAAAGTCGGATACCATAGTTGTCTCAGGAAGGGGTACACATATAACCCTTGCCGATATAGCCTTTTCAACAGGTGATAACTACCTTATACAGGAAGCACCAAAAATATGGTACTTAAAAGCTAACCTGCTTATTCAAAACGGGGTTAACTTAAACCTGGACAAGGGCGAAGTTGAGTGGTTAAAGCTTGAGAGTAACAGTAATAAATTTGTCTGGTTAAAGACCCATAACGGGGTGATAAATATTGACGGGGTTAAGGTTACTTCTTGGGATGAGACAAAAGCCGACTTTGACATGGATTATTCCGACGGCAGGAGTTTTGTGGCAGCAAAGTACTCCTCTATGCTTAATATTTATAACTCAGAACTTTCTTACTTAGGTTATAAGCCGCCTCCCGTCAAGGAAGCCTCTACTTTTGGAGTCTCATGGAAAATCCCCAGGGGAAGCTTTAATAAGTACCTTTTAACCGGAGAGGTTAAAAACAGCAAGTTCCACCATAACTATTTTGGGGCGTATGTTTACGGCGCCAGGGGGATGGTTTTTGAGGGGAATGAACTGTTTGAAAATGTAAAATATGGTTTGGACCCGCATGATGATTCGAGTGGTTTGTTAGTTGTGGACAATAAAATCCACCACAACGGCAGCCATGGCATAATCCTTTCAAAAAGGTGTATTAATAATGTCATCCGGGATAACTTAATTTATAACAATTTAAAGGCCGGAATTATGCTGCATGAAAGCTCGGGCCAAAACCTGGTAGAAGGAAACGAGATTTATGGTAACTTCGAAGGTTTAGTTGTATATAACTCCGGGCAGAACCTGGTTTATGATAACCTAATCACCGGGAATACAAATGGGGTAAGGATAAATATGGCATCTTTAGGTAATACAATCACCGGCAACAGGATTGAAAATAACCAAAACTTTGGGCTTTACCTTTATAGCGGCGCTGGAGGTACTAAGGTTTACCAGAATAATTTTTCTAAAAACGGGGTAGCCCTCTACATAAAAACAAAGGACAACTATATCGGAAGAAATACAATTTCAGCCAATAGGACCGGGATTTATTTAAAAGGTGAGGCCTCAAATAACCAACTGGACGAAAATATAATTTTCGAGAATTCCTTTTATGCGATTTTGAGCAAAACTGCCAAGGGGAATAAGAACTTCTTGACCTATGGTAAGGTGTTTAGGTAATTTTGGAGGTAGACAATCAGCTGTTGGATAAATATTTTCAGTGCGGCGTTACTGTCTGTGGCAGGTGTGGCGGAAGGTGTTGGCAATGGTAAGGTTGTGGTATCAGGAGGAAGGGGTATGGGTGTTAGAATGGGAGTTATTGTTATCGGGTAAGGGGTTAGGGGTAAGCTGCCAATTCCGGCTGTACATACTGATGTTGGGTTATAGTCTGAGCCATAGCTACCGACAGAATTACCGCTGCTGTTACCTGAAAAGCTATTCCCGCAAATTTCGCCTTGGGGTGAGCGTTGGAATTTGATTCCTCCTGCAGTGTTATTTGAAATTTTGTTGTTGTAAATATGGTTACCTGTACCGTCTGAGGTGGCATCCCCGCCCAGGCGAATCCCGGCTCCGGTATTACCGTAAGTTTCATTGCTCCGGAAGATATTCTTGCTTCCCCGGGTATCCAGTCCCGCAGAGTTATGGTCCTTTTGACCGGTACACTTATTATTTTCAATAATATTCCCGGATGAGGCCTCTTTAATATCTACACACTCATTACCCTGGGTGTTGAAAGTGTTGTTGTGGATCCAGTTATCGTTTGACTGGTCGCGGTCTGAGGTTGGGTTTTTTCCGTCGGTAAGCTGTTCGGGCGCAGTCCCGATATATACCCCGTCGCCGTTTTTACCCCCGGCATTAAATTTAAAGTCATAGACTCCGCAGTTTGTTACCGTATTGCTTGCAACCTCGTTTTTAGTAGCAAAATATCGGAACCTCATGCACTCTCCCCCGGCATTTTTTAATGTCATGTTAAGGACCCTGGCCCCTGTTACCCCTGCAAGCTTATCTTTGCCTAAAAAGTAGATTAGTTTATCACGGTATCCTGACTGTGAACCTGATGAGCCAAAAAGCCCGTCTACTGTGAAGCCGTCTAAAGTTATAAAGTCGTGGTTTATTTCAATAATCCTTGCGTTGCCGCCTCCTTTAACGACGGCGGTAGAGAGCCCTTTTATAGTGATAGGAGACAAGTCCTGGCCGTTCCTTTTGGAAACTATGTCCTGTAGGTAGTTTCCCGGTGAGAGCAGGATATTGTCACCCGGCTGGGCTAAATCTACAGCTTTTTGGATAGTCTTAAACGGGTGGGTGTTATCAGTGCCAGTATTGGTATCAGACCCGGTAGGGTTTACATAGTAAGATTGGGAAGCAGCTAAAGCCTCCGGTAAACC
>LCEJ01000045.1 GCA_000997105.1 Candidatus Daviesbacteria bacterium GW2011_GWA2_42_7 | reverse complement strand
AAGATAACTCCCGCAAAAGGTTACCGGAGCCTCCGGAAGAAAGGACAACCAAAAGGGGTGAAGCAAAATAAGAGCGGATATAGTAGGAGCGGACCCTTTCAGAAAGTAAAACTTGCTGGGCAACAAGTTTATCCTCCCTTACCTTAACCTCCTTTTCCTTTTGGATAATATTGGCAGAGAGTGTTTGAAGTTTGACTTGGATTTGAGCCAGTTGGATTTTTAAGGAGCCAAGTTGCCCCTCCAGGGGTTTGGTAGCATCTACCGATTGCTGGCGGGCGAGATTTAACTCGTCAATTTGTTTTTGCAGGTCAGAAATTTCATCAGCCGAAATAGTCCGTAGTTGGTAGTTCATAGTTAGTAGCGCAAGAACAACAAAAAGAAGAATAAAAATTAGTCTACGAACCGTGTCAACCAAAGGCTGATCGTCCTCTGGACGAAACCGTGAACCGTGAACCCTTTTGAGGCAGAGAAACTTTTTCATGGAGCATTAAAATTTTACCACACATAAGCTTATTCCACCGATCTTTTACTAAGCTCCTTAGCTTTCTGCCTGAAGAAAGACTTGAGAGTTTCTAAATCCAGATCCTTAATCATTTTAGGCAGATATTCAAAATCCTCTACTTTCAAAAAATCAATTGCCACCAAAAATGGGTCTGTTTTGATTTTAAATTTGGCTCTAACCCCTTCCATTAAATCCCAAATAGTAAACTCCTGCAGTAAAAAGTACAGGTCTACAAAATCTTTAACTTCAGTTCTCTGAGATACCGTAAGGAGTTTATTTACAGCAATATCCAACAAGCTGTCTGTCTCTACCCCATCAAGAGTGATACCTTTTCCTAATCTTTTATATGGATAACAAGCAAAGTCTACTTTTAAATCCACTCCGTTTTTAAAGGTAAGGTTAAAAATGTAAGTGACTTCCGTAGACCGCGACTGGACGGTAAAACCATGCTTTTGCCCAAATTCCTGTACCAGGGTAAAAATAACCTGGTTGTCCAACTTCTCTTGCGAAAAAAGGTCAATATCTTCGGAATAGCGGTGCTGTAAATAAACGGCACTTAAAGCCGTGCCTCCGGTAAAGTAATATCGAGAGCGTAAAAAATCGTTTTGACTTACTTCATCCAAAATGATTTGCTGCTCTTTGGTGAGGAGTTGTATTTTCCCCATATCAAAAGCTCAAAAAGTCTCTTTTGCAAGGGGAATAAATGTAACTTATCCCAGTTTTTTTTAACCTCGGAAAGTTTAATTTTTTCATCCCCCGGGCCATAGTTAATCATCCGTTCCAGTATCTTCAACCTACCAGATTTACTCTTTTCCAACTCTTTCCTGTCATAATCCCAAAGGTAGCTCATGGGTTTATTCTACCACAAAGCGGCTTGTCCTGAGAAGTTTACCCTGAGCATAGTCGAAGGGAAGGATTGTAAAGAAATCCAGGTTAAGCTAAGGCGAATCTAATACCTAAGTTCCTTCAAAGATCTTAAGGAGATTTTTATCAAAAGTTTTGAAGGATTTAACTTGCCGGGAGCGGGCAAAGACCAAATTGTAGCAATCTTCCAAGCTTAGGTTTACTTTTTTAAATATTTTAACGCTTTCTACCAGTATCCTGTGCTCGCTAAACTCAACATTTAATTTCAGCAGCTTGTCCAGTGTTGCTGCCAATATTTGTTTATCTTTCCCATAAGTTGAACGCAAAACCCAAAAGACCTCAAAAAAGACAACTGTCGAACTCAAAAGTTTTTCACCGCTTTCGACAGCCAGAAGAAAAAGATTTTTTGCCTCCCTGTGTTGGTCTTCAATGTCCTGAAGTAAAAAACGTAAAAAGTAGTTGGTGTCAACAAATGTCATTTCAGGTTATAATTTTTGCGTAGTAAAAATTTCAAGCTCGCTTATATTTTTCCTTAAAATATTCATCCTTGGCTTGATTAATAACAGAACCGATACCCTTACCTTTCCATTTTCTTGGCACAGGCACAGACCCTGCCAACTCTTCCACTAGTTTTTCAGCGGAAGACAGCATTAACTGCCCATTTTCTTCAGAAACAATTACTTTTTGGCCTACCCTAAAACCCACCTTGCGAAAAAGCTCTGCCGGAAGAGTAAGTTGCTTTTTGCTGGTGATGGTTGCCATGTAAGACATACACTAAATATTAACATTTGCAAGGCATTATTGTCAATAGCAAGGCGAATGCTTTATTGCCTTGTATGTTTAAAGGCAGTGATGATGTTGCAAAGAAATGGTGGTTAAGTTAATCTGGAATCAATGCCTAAGTTACTTGCTTCCCTTCCTGTACTTGTTAGTGCTCTCCTATTATTTTTCTTCCAAACTGTGCCAGCTTATGCCGGTGGGGTCACAGTAGGACCTTTTCAGGTAAATATTGCTACAGGCTATGAAGCCAGAGATTTCGATATCGGGAAGGTGGAGGCACAGCTTTGGATAAAATCTGCAGATGGAAAAACTCCTATGCCAAGCGGAAACATGGAAGATTATTACTCATGGGAGCTAACCCAAGGTTGTGCAGGAACTTGCTTAAAAAAACTCGATCAGGAACCTATTGATGGCTCACCCACTGGGAGAACTACCATATCTTTTAAATTAATTCCCCAAGAAAAAAGAGGGGAGTTTAAGCAAACTGAGGGAAGATCCTCCGGCGAAACCTATGAGGATGGTAAAAGCACTGGACAAATAACCTATACTTGGACCCCAACAGGAATAGTCACTTCTCCCATAATAAATTTAGTTTCTCCGGTAACCGACTCAAAGGGAAAAACAACAATAGAGGTTTCAATAGATTTAGGAAAGGGCAGAAAAGACCCTAATTACTGGATAGTCATAAGCGACACCGACGCAGGAGAAGGAATAAAAGCTTCCATAAGAGTCGTCTGTAAAAACCCCGCAAATACCAGCAACCCAGACTGCTTCATACAGCAGGTTAACGAGGGTATTAATCAAAACGGGCTTTATAAGCCATCCTTAATGAATAACCAGACTCTACTCTTTCGAACTGAAGATTTAGAATTGAAAAATCCTCAATATTTCTTAGTAATTCAAGGTCGTTATTTTGGTATAATTAACAGGGCAATACCTGTTCGTCAAAGCGTCACAGATGATGTTGAACCCCAGCTAAGCCCAGAAACAATTGATACTAAAAATACTTCAAAAGCGCAAATAACTATATCCTTAGCTAAAGGAGCCACCGGTAAATATAGTATTTACCCTCCCGGGAGCGTTTATCTTGATCCCAGGATACCTTTAATTAAGTGTGAACCTCCTAAATGTTCAACAATATTCCAACTTCCCCTCGAAGGGTTAGTAGTGGGTGGCCTGAGCTTAACCATAAAGGATGAATCAGGTAAAGTTAGGGGAGCAGCTATACTCAAGGTGACGGGAGATCCTAAAGATCGGCCCGGCGGCCCCGGAAGTAGCCCCGGCAATCTACCTCAAAAATGCAGCACGAATCCCAGTGACCCTAATATCTGTACTTCTTCCGGAGGGATACGCTGTGATACTTCAAACGGGGAAAAGAGAGATGATGGGGATGGTATTATGACCGCTATTGGGTGTGTGCCGACGGATCCGCAAAAGTTAATTTCCGGGCTTTTTAGGGTTGGCATTGGTTTAGGAGGTGCTGCTGCCTTGCTTTTGATGATCGGAGGGGCTTTCCAATTTATTACCTCTGCAGGCAACCCAGATGCCTTAAAATCAGCTAGTGAAACATTTACCCAAGCTATAATCGGGTTACTTGTTATAATCTTTGCCGTATTACTACTGCAAGTCATCGGAGTTGATATACTAAATATACCGGGATTTGGAAAATAGTTGAGAGTGATTAAAGATTTACGAAATACGATTTACGAATATGAGCGAAGAGAAAATCAGATCATTTACGGATTTGAAAGTTTGGCAAGAAGGGCATAAGCTAGTAGTAATGGTTTATCAAATTACTAAAGAGTTCCCAAAAGAAGAGGTTTACTCGTTAATTGACCAGATGCGCCGCGCAGCATCCTCGATCACTGCAAATGTTGCAGAAGGATTTGGAAGACAAACATATAAGGAGAAAGTGCAATTTTATTATCTGGCGCAGGGCTCATTAACAGAACTAAAAAACTTTATCCTGTTATCCAAAGACATTAATTATTTACACCCAACTAATCTACAAAGGCTAGTCGACCAATCCAATCTCACTCATCAATTATTGCAAGGTCTTATCAGAAAATCTAAAACATTCGTAAATCATAAATCTTGAATCGTAAATCTATGCACGATCTTGCTTTAACATTACCCGGAGGGCCAACGATTGCCCCTCCTCAAGGTTTTAATACAAGCTACACTGATTTAGGCAGTGTTATCTCTGCTGCTTTAAACCTTGCCATTGTAATTGCTGCCGTCCTAATGTTTTTCTGGATGATCTGGGGAATATTCCAATATATCTATGCCGGAGGGGATAAAGAGAATTTGGGTAAAGCCCGCTCCCGTATAACCCTGGCTATAGTTGGGTTTATCATCGTCATTATCGCCCTGGCCATATCCCAATTTGCCGGGACTATTATCCCCCAAAGAGAAAACCAACCTGTAACACCGGTAAGCCAACCAAAATGAAAAACTTAAGCCAAGATTATGCATTTGGAGATTTACAATCCCTGGGCCAAATTATTAATGGGGCCATGCCTCTTTTTTTCTCTATCGCCGCCCTTTCAGTAGTTATCTATTTCCTGATCGGGGCTGTCAAATTCATTACTTCAAGCGGGGATAAAAATACTGTCGCCTCCGCCCGTAATATGATCATCCATGCTATCATAGGTTTTATACTGCTGATGCTGCTCTTTTTAATATTACAGTTTATTCCGCAGTTCTTTAATCTAGACTTACCGGTATTCCAATGAAAAAAACAATATCACTTGTAATATTTTTTATTTTTATAATTGTAACCTTCTCTGCAACCTCTTCCTTGGCAGCAGGTAATATTCCAAAAGACCAACAATGTGACTTAAAGAATGACCAGTGCGCGCCCGGCTCATCTTGCCAACAAACATTCATACCCAACTGGGGAGTGATTGGGGTTTGTAAAGATGCCATTTCAGGTGTCATAGGCAATATCACGCCCCCTGAAGCAGTATCCAGGCTTGGTGTTGGAGCGGAGGGTATAAGCAGCTTCTTAAATACTGCCATCCAGCTGATTTATATTGTGGGCGGTCTTTTATTTGTCTTCATGGTTATAATCTCAGCCCTACAATGGATCACCTCCGGCGGGGATAAAGAGGCTGTCGCGGGCGCCCGGAATAGGCTAACCTTTGCCATTATCGGGATCACCATCTTAGCTTTGGCTTTTGTAATGATCAGGGTACTTGGCCAAATTACCGGCTTTGAGTTTTTTGCCGGACAAAACCCTTAATACTGAGCGAAGTCGAAGTATTGATCCATTCGGTTACACTCAGGGTCGATACTGAGCGAAGTCGAAGTATTGATCCATTCGGTTACACTCAGGGTCGATACTGAGCGAAGTCGAAGTATTGACAAGCAGTTTACAATCTGCATATGATGGTATCAGGAATGAAAAAAGTTGCTGCCTTAATATCTTCATTAGGTTTTCTTGTTACTGCTGCCACAGCTTTTGCTGTATCACCTACCCCGATTTCAATCCGGGTAGTTGCCCCACTTCAGGGAGTAAACCCCAGCACTACTATCGGGACCCTTCTTTCTAATATTTTAACAATCGTCTTTGTCCTGGCAGCGATTGTCGTTTTGTTCATGCTTATAATCGGCGCTTTCCAATGGATCACCTCCGGCGGGGATAAGGAAGGTGTCGAGAGCGCCCGTAAACGGATCACCCACGCTTTAATCGGTTTTGCCATTTTAGCCCTGGCCTTTTTGATTGTCCAGGTTGTAGGCCAAATGGTTAATATTAATATATTGAGCTTAGAATCCCTACCCACACTTGGCCAATGCGGACCGGGCCAAACATTTGACCCCGCTGCAAGCAAGTGTATAGACGTAGCTAAACCAACCCCTTAGTACATACTTGTCTCTACTGCAACTTCTGTAGTACGCTTAGGTTAGGATGAATATCGTTCGTAGTTCATGGTTCGTAGTTCATAGATTCCTTGCTGGTTTGTTTCTTGTTTCTTGTTTATTGTTTCTTCTGCCCAGTTCAACCATGGCTGATAATCCGGGGCCGGCCGGGGTTTTACAACTGCAGGAAATAATCCGCCGGGTTATTAATATCTCCGTGGGGTTGGCTTTCATGTTTGTGGCTGTGATGCTGGTTGTAGCCGGCATTAAATATTTGGTTTCAGGTGGGGAACCAAAAGCATTAGGCTCTGCTGCGGGGACTGTTACCTGGGCACTTTTAGGGGCATTATTTTTAGCCCTGGCCTGGATTATCTTACTTTTAATCAAAGCTTTAACCGGGGTTGATGTCCTCAATTTTTGTATTGGCTTCCCTGGAGTTAAAACTGCCTGCTGATGAAGAAGCTTACAGCCTATGGCTTACTGCTTACAGCTATAATTATTACTTATCATATACTGCTTATCACCCCTTCTTATGCTGCTTCCGCCTCTTCCCCCTCCCAAACAAGGGAAGAACAATCTATCTCCAACTTTAAGCAAGGATTACTCCCCGAAGAGCTTAGAAGCGAAAAAAGGCTGCAAGAACAAAGTGCCTTAGACCAAGTCTTCAATGCACTAAAAAATATTCCCGGGTTTTTTTTAAAAATCTTTAAAGAGGAGCCCTTAAAGAAAGGTACTTTTTTAGCTGAATCAGAAGATATGCACCAATCATCTTTCCCCCCGGAGATAAAGCCCAAATCCGAAGACAACCACCTTTTTGACTTTAACTGGCTGGGAGACCAATTTAAAGGTCTTTTAGGCAGTTCTGCGGGTTTATACGGGGCTGATTTACCTAAATTTGATAAATCTTTAGAGAAGGTCTCTGATTATGAAAAAGGTTACGAGCAAGCCAACTTCCCCGAGGGAATAAACCCCATTACTGGACAGTAGGTCAGGTTTAGTGTAAAAATGAGGTATGCCTGCCCCAAAGAAAGTTCAGAGTTCAGAGTTCAGAGTTCAGAATTTTCTAAGAAGTACTTGCCTATTATTTATCTCAGTAATTATTTTAACTGTCGGCCTTCTATTTCAGACATTATCCCCTGTTGATGAAAATCAATGCTCTATAATAAATGCAGGTGCATACCAACTGGATATTACACCTTCACCAATCCCAATGCCCCCTCTTAGCCTGGGTGCTAGTCCTGCTCCAGGAACTCAACTAACTCCTCCCCCCGCTGCCTCTCCATTAATAGTTGGCGGAGGGACTCCTGTTGATAAAGATAATTATAAAGCCCCTCAAAATGCCAACTACACTGTGCTCAATTTAGAGCACACCTTCCTTTGTGAGCTGGCAGGCACTAGCCCGATTGATAAATGCCTTGGTTCAACAAAAGGAAGTGATGGAAAACCAATAAACTTTCTCTACGAGCAAAGTCCGGGAGGAGGGGCAATGGGAGCTTTGGCCGGGGTAATCGTGACTATGTACACTCCGCCTACTTCAAGTGTGCAATATCTGGCCGGGATTATTAAAAACTTCGGTTTTGCCGAGCCGGCTTATGCCCAAACTCCTGATGTCCCCGGTTCAGGCGCAAGTATTATCTCCCCTGTTTTCACCCTCTGGCAAGTGGTGAGGAATATATCCTATTTAGCTTTTATTTTAATATTCTTGGGGGTGGGATTTATGATTATGTTTAGGCAAAAGATTAACCCCCAAACAGTAGTTACTGCCCAGGCTGCCCTTCCGGGATTAGTTATTGGACTACTCCTTGTCACCTTCAGTTACCTTATAGCAGCTTTAATAATTGATCTTGCATTTTTTGGCATACCGCTAGTCACAAATATCATTACCCAAGCCAGCCCGGATAACGCTTTTGGTAAAGCAACCGACCTTAATAACCTAGCCCGTGACTCTAATATCTTTCAAATGTTTTTCACCACCGCTTCCCATTTCGGGAGCAATGTCGGTGACGTGACGGGAGGGACTTGGGATACATTGTTTGGTAAAACGGAAACATGGGTCGGAGCCGGGCTTATCAGCTCAGTCATTGGTGCCATAGTGGGAACGTTCATTTTCCCGGGTGTTGGGACACTCTTTGGAGCGGGATTGGGAGCCACGCTTCCCTTCTCACTTACCGGAGTTATTGGTTTGGTTGTCCCGCTTATCATTATAATTGCCCTTTTCGTTCAAATGTTCAAACTTTTACTGGCCCTTATTTCCACCTACTTACAACTACTGGTGGCTACCTTCACCGGGCCATTTGTTATCCTGGCTTCTTCCCTGCCGGGTAGAGGTGGTGGAATTGGAGGCTGGTTAAAAAACCTTCTGGGTAATGCTTTGGTGTTTCCGGCTGTCTTTGCCGCCTTTCTTTTCGCCGGGTTAATTTTATCCACTACCCCGGAAAGTTGGAAGGCCACCCCACCACTATTTGGTGGGCTTTCTACTGTTTTACTTCGTACCCTGATTGCCTATGGAATAATCTTAGCCACTCCCGCCATTCCG
>LCEJ01000044.1 GCA_000997105.1 Candidatus Daviesbacteria bacterium GW2011_GWA2_42_7 | reverse complement strand
GCATTCTTGCCAATCCATCTGTATGAAAAATGGCGCTGGAAAAAACGGCAGCCAGCCCTTCCGGGGCAATCTCCGCAGCGACGATCTCGTCGGCCATATAGTCAGTAATTATGTCTCTTGCTGTCGGCATCGACTGGAGGAGCCTATTGTCTGTATACACAGGATGGATGGTTCCGGAGGTCCAGCGAAAGGGTTCATCTTTGAAAAACTCAAAACAAGAACGGTCCGGTCGGTCAGGTGGTGCCAATAATAATTCAGCTACTATTTCAGCTCCGGACATAAATCTTAAATTACGCGCCGATTTATTGGCAGGGTCACCCTCATTTACTTTTCCTTGACCTCATAATTGCCAGTATCTCATCGTATGACCCCCAATTTGTCCTGTTACACTTTTTGGGATCTGAAATGTCTTTATGCCACCACAAACCAAGTTGCGTCTCGTTATTGGTAATCTTTTCAGCGGGTTGCTTACATTCAGGACAAATTGCTTGCTCTTGTTCAGCCATTTCAGAGGAGCAGTTGGAAAGACTATATGCAAACTTTTATCTTTTGTCAATACCTGGTATATTAGCTTTGGATGAAAGCTGCTTTTCCCGATCTTAAGCTTTTACTTAGTTTGGTTTTTCTCACCTTTCTTTTGATGTTTTTTGATAGTTTACATTTTTTAAATACTCCTAAATCTTTAGTGCAGACTGTAACTATCCCTGTCCAGTATGGCCTTTATAAATCCGCAACTTATTTGGGAGAAAGTTTCCGGTTTATTTTTACCGCCAGACAAGCTTATTTTGAAAATACGGCTTTAAGGATACAGATGGGAGAGCTTTTGACAGAGAACTCTGGTCTTAGGAAAAAGCTTTTGGAAAATGAGACTTTAGTTGACCAGTATAATAAACTAAGCCCTGTGACTTATGACCTTTTACCCGTACATGTAATCGGTTCAGGGAGGTTCCTGTCACTGGATAGGGGCTCAGATGACGGGGTTTTAGAAGGTCAAGCAGTTGTTTATAAGGATAATTATATTGGGCAGATCGAAGCCGTAAGCCCAAGATCTTCCCAGGTGCTTTTGCCGTTTGACCCTGATTCTAAGATTGCAGTTTTTTCCCAAGGAGCAGGAGGCCGTGCGCGGGGTATCTTAGAAGGCCAATTCGGGTCAGAGCTTTTGATGGATAAGGTTTTACACCAGGAGGGTGTTGAGGTAGGTGACCTTATTTATTCCGAAGGTATAGAAGGGCGTTTGCCAAAGGGGCTGGTAATGGGTAAGGTTTCTGAAGTTTTGGGAAAAGAAAATGAAGTTTTTAAGCAAGCCAAGGTTTTACCGCTTTTTGATATCGTAGACCTTGATACGGTTTTTGTGATGAGAAATCCATGACGGTTTTACTTTCAGTCTTATTATTTTTAAGTTTTTTACAAGGGGCGCTTTTGCCTTTTGATTTAGTCCTAATCTTTCTTATTGTCAGAAGTTTTATTTCATCCGGGAAGGAGAACTTATGGTTAGCGTTTGGCTTTGGCCTTTTGGTTTCCGTTTTACAAGGGTCTATTTTGGGTTTTTTTAGCCTTATCTATTTGGCGGCGGTTGTGACTGCCCATCTAATAAGGAAGACCCACCTAGCATCCCATTGGATAGCAATATTACCGCTTTCAATTATATTTTTGCTGGCAGAACATTTACTGGTAAATATATTTTTAGGGTCTTCGTTAAACTACGGTTTTCTTTTGGTAGAAACCGCCTTGGTGCTGCCGTTTTATTTTGCCTTAAGGCTTTGGGAAGAACGGTTTGTGGTCAAAAAAGAAATCAGATTAAAGATAGGGAAGTAATGAGAACCCGCAAAAGAAAACTTGGTTTGGCTTTTAAAGACGAACTTTCAAAGGTCAACAGGCCGTTTGGCCATTTTGGGAGAGCGTCGAAAGACCCGGAGTGGCAGGACAATTTCCTTCCAAATTTTACGCCGGAAGAGGAGACGGAAAAAGTTTCTCCCTGGAGGTTGGTTGTCCTGGCTTGTGTATTTTTAGTGGTTTTCTTCGGACTCTTTTTAAGGTTGTTTCACCTTCAGGTTGTACAGGGAAAGGAAAATAGGGAACTTGCCGATTCTAACCGAATCCAGATCAAAGTGATCCATGCCCCCAGGGGGGTAATTTATGACCGCAATGGCAAGATATTAGCCGAAAATAACCCCGGATTTAGGCTAAAGGAAGAATTCATCAGCCGTGATGAGGCGCTTTCCCTGGAAGCCAAAGGGAACCGGGCTACGGATGAGTTAGAAGTTGACGCAATCCGTTACTATCCACTCGGGCCTGTTACTGCGCATATCTTGGGCTATGTAGGGCAGATATCTCCGGAAGAGCTTAAAGACACTAAATATACCGGGTATAGAATGGGAGACCGTATCGGCAGGTCGGGGATTGAACAAGTTTATGAAACTTTCCTTCGCGGTAAGGATGGGGCGGAGATTATAGAAGTTGACGCTTCAGGGAAAAAGCTACGGTCTTTGCGTAAGGTTGACCCAATCCCCGGTAAAAATATATACCTTGCCATTGACGCCGATTTACAAAAAGTGGCTTTTGAATCTTTAAAATCCGGCCTTGAAAAGGTTAACTCGTGTTGTGGGGCAGTGGTTGGGGTAAGCCCAAAAAACGGAGAAGTTTTAGTTTTAGCCTCTTTACCGTCTTTTGACGGAAATGCCTTCACCGACCCAAACTTTTAAGATAGCAACTGCATTGGCCGGGCTTTCCTCCGGTAAAATTACCGCCCAAACCCAAATAGAAGACACAGGAATAATGTATCTAGGATCTTTTAGTTTTGCAAACTGGTATTTTACGGAATACGGCAGGAAAGAAGGGATGGTGGATATAATAAAGGCGCTGCAGCGGTCAAATGACATCTTCTTTTACCGGGTAGGACAGATGGTAGGGGAAAAGGTTTTGGGAGAAACTGCTGTAAAAATCGGTATGGGGAAAAAATTAGGGATTGATTTACCGGGGGAAGAGGGTGGGCTAATACCGGATAATGCCTGGAAGGAAGAAAATATCGGGGAAAGCTGGTATCCGGGTGACTCGCTGCATATGGCCATTGGCCAGGGGTTTGTCTTGGCAACCCCTCTACAGATTTTAACCGCGACTGCTTTTGTGGCAGATGACGGGAATTTAATCCAACCTCACTTAGTAACAAAAATTACCCAGCCGGGGAGTACGGATGCCATTGTTAAACAATTCCGTTTTGAGAGGGTTGTAAAAGACATTTTTAGCAAGGAGGAAGTTGGTTTAGTCAAACAGGGGCTTTCGACTGTCCCGAAAGATGGTGGGACGGCCTGGCCGTTTTTTGGCTTTTCTATCCCAACGGCAGGAAAGACCGGTACTGCAGAGTTTGGTGACCCCAAAAACCGTACCCATGCCTGGTATACCTCTTATGCCCCGGCAGATAACCCCCAGATTGCCTTAACGGTTTTAGTGGAAGCCGGCGGGGAAGGATCTAACACCTCGGCTCCCATAGCCAAAGATATTTACACCTGGTACTTTAATACTGACAAGGGCAATATAAAAAGCCTGGATAATTATGCCATTGCTACAGAATCTGCCAAAACTTTAGGGGAGTAGTGATACTCACTCTTGGCCTTTTTCTTTCTCAAGCTGCTCTCTGATAAAATCCTTAGTATTACGGCTTAAGTCATCTTTTACGTCCCAGGCCTTAAGGATGTCATTAGTAGGTATTCCGACCGCAAGAAGTGCGTTTATCCAGTATGCATCGGTAACAATAGTAGCCTGCACCTCTTGAGTATTTGCCAGTTGATATATACTTTTGAGTAAAGACTGTTTATCAATAGTTTCACCAGCCGTACTTACCAACCTAGAGTTTTGTTCCCTGACTTGTTTTACCTGCTCTGCTGACAGCTTCATTCGAGCTATTGCTTCTTGAGTTCGGGCATTAAATTGTTCATGTGGGTTCTCTTTTCCCATGAAGGGGATTATAGCAAACAGTCCCTGCACTGTATATCTTGACTATTCTATCTTAGAGGGGGGTAGGTATTGACAAAATGTCTTCGATCGACCATAAAATGAAACATGGGGACAAAAAAGAGTTTAACTAATGTAATCCTCCTGGCGCTTGAAAAATCAGTTGATGGCTATGTAAGGTTTGAGGATTTTACTTACAATTCTTGGTTTTATGCAAGGGGATATGAAAGAAATCTAAAAAAACCAGCCTTGTCGCAGGCGCTAAGAAGACTCCGCGAGAATGGTTTGGTAGAACTTTTAAGCGATGGGGAATTGACACTGCGACTAACTGACAGAGGCAAAGATCGGGCTTTATGGATGAAGATGAAAATGGAGGATGAAAAGTGGGATGGTAAATGGAGATTGGTTTGTTGGGATATCCCGGAAAAAAGGAGGGCAGCACGCAATCTTCTGCGTCATAAATTAAAACAACTGGGTTTTCAATGCTTTCAAAAAAGCGTTTGGGGATGTAAGAAGGATTGCACAAAGCCACTGCGAGACTTTATCAGGCAAGTGGGAATTGAGGATTGGGTGATGGTGGTTGAGTCTGATGATATTGGCCGGTAAAACAAAATGTTTTCGATCGGAAAGAAAATGAAATAGGGTGATAAAGAATATAGCTTATCTTTTGGCTTTGCATAGTGTGAATGGGTTGGGGCCGGTGAGACTGAAGGCTTTGTTGGATTATTTTTCCGATCCCAAGTTAGTTTGGGAGGCAGAGGCAAAAGAGATTATTAAAATCGGTATTCCGCAAAATGTAGTCAGCCTTTTGGTGGAAACCAGGAAAAAATTAGAGCCGGAAAAATATTTGGAATCTATCAAAAAATCCAGTATCAAATTTATCACTATCTTTGATGAAAACTACCCAAAGCTTTTGAAGCAAATTTATGACCCGCCGACAGTTTTATATTATAAAGGAGAAATTTTACCTGGGGATGAAAGGGCTATCGCCGTGGTGGGAACCAGGAAAGTAACCGGGTATGGGAAGCTGGTGACTGAAAAATTTGCTACTGAGCTGGCGGGCATGGGTATGACTGTGGTTTCAGGATTAGCGCGTGGAGTGGACACGCAAGCGCATCAGGCGGCCATTGCAGCGGGTGGTAGAACGATTGCTGTTTTGGGTGGAGGTTTAAACTGTATCTTTCCTCCGGAAAATACCCGTTTGGCTGCGAGTATTACCGAAGGATATGGCGCGGTAGTCAGCGAATTTCCTCCCGACCATCCGTCATTACCCGGTAACTTTCCATCCCGAAACCGGATTATTTCCGGGCTTTCACTGGGAGTATTGGTAACAGAGGCAGCCGAAAGCTCAGGATCTTTAATAACTGCCCGGACTGCTTTGGAACAAGGCCGGGATGTATTTGCTGTCCCGGGCCCGATTACTTCAGAATTTTCTAAGGGTCCTGCTTTTTTAATTAAGCAAGGGGCGAAGTTGGTCACTTCCGCAGAGGAAATTTTGGAGGAATTAGGAATAGAAAGAGTGAAGGGTGCAGAGTTGAGAGTGCAGAGTGAGGTAAAACTGACAGAGGTGGAAAGAAAAGTGTTGGAATGTTTGGTAAATGAAGAGAAGCATATTGATGAAATTTGCAGGGAGCTTGGTCTTTCAGCCTCAGAGGTATCTGCTTCATTGGTAAAGATGGAGATAACAGGCCTGGTAAAAAATTTAGGTGGAGGCAATTATATTAAAATTTGCTAATATTAAGGTATGAATAAAAAGAACAAGCTGTTTTTTTTAGTTCTGGCAGTAGTTTTTGTTACTGCCATGGTAGTTTTAAAGACTAATAAAACTCCGGCCTATAAAAAAGGCGCCTCCGGTATTTATGATACGGCTGTTTCCGGGGCCATGAGCTTGTATAAAAGTATGGTCATCTCCGGTGTGGATATGTCCCGTGGCCCGTGCCTTACCAACGACCTGATGCAGGACTGGGTGGTAGACATTGTCCATAGCCCGAGGGAGGATATTGATGATTTGCCGGAGAACCAATGCCAGGCATACCTTGAGGGGCGCGCGGAGCATTTTGTGGAGCTTGATACTAATGGGAATTTAGTGAGAGTGAGATGAAATACCTGTCCCTGCCCGTACACCTTTTAAAGTTTTGGTACCCCGAGGCTTTAGTAGTGCTTATCCGCACATGGAGGAACATTATCCTTTATTTGGAAGAGGATTTGGCTGTAGGGTTAATGTTCCGCCTTCTTTTTGTGCCGCTTTTCCATGATTCTTCTATTGTAGGAAGGGGTCTGAGTTTTCTATTCCGCAGCTGCCGGATTTTAATAGGGCTCTTTGCCTTTTTAGCAGCGACACTTTTAGTAATAACTTTGGCCGGCTATTGGTTTTTACTGCCGGGTTTGATATTTTATGCCACCGGGGTTTACGGGCTTATTTTAAAGGGTTTCTTCTTTGCCGGAATTGTGCTTTTTGTAAATCATATCTTCTCCCATCCCCATAAAAAAGTTTGGCAGATTAAAAGTGCTGAAGAGGTTTGGCAATGCAGCTATGTTGGGAAAAATGATTTGGGGTTTGACAAACTCTTAAAAACAGAACGGGTTTTTAACCTGCTTGCCTATTTAGAGCTTTCCCCTGTAGGGCTAAGTGGTTTTGCAGGAGATGTTTCCCAAAGTGAAGTTTTACAAAAAGTTTGGGAGATTGGCAAAAAATTCCGGGTCCCGTACCTTTACCATGAACATTTTTTTGTGGCCTTGTTAAGTTTAACCCCCGGGGTAGAAAGCGGGCTTTTAAAACTTGGGGTTAGCTCGGAGGATTTTTACGATGCCCTGGATTTCTTGCAAAGGAGGGCTGATATGTGGCGGGTAGTTTGGGTTTTTGATGAGGATTTCCGCACCAGGCACCTAAAAGGTGTAAACAGGGGGTGGCTTGGTGTACCTACCCCAAACCTGGATTTGGTAGGGGAGGATCTAACCAAACGGGCATCAAAAGAAAGGGTTCCGGATTTTATAGGCAGGCAGGAGGTGGTTTCAAGGATTATAAATATTTTATCGCTTGAGGCAGGAAGAAATGTATTGCTGGTTGGGGAACCGGGATCGGGACGTGGAGCGTTAGTGGGTTATTTGGCCAAGTTGATTATTTCAGGCGATGCCCCGGCTGCACTTTCCACTAAGCGCCTGGTACGTCTTAATGAAACAAAACTTCTCTCAGGGATTACTGCACAGGGAGAACTGGCAGAAAGGATAAAAAATATATTTGAAGATGTAAAAAATTCCGGCAATATTATTGTGTATATGGACGAGATCCAAAATTTTGGTGTTGGTGAGGTGGATTCAAAATATAACCTCTATTCCCTGATGGAGTCTTTCCTTGAGTCATCAGATTTTCAATTTGTTGCCGTGACGGATGCTGCAAGTTATACCAAAATCTTAGAGAAAGATAAAAGTTTTGCCAGGATTTTTACCAGGGTTGTCCTTCCCCCGGCTACAGTTTCTGAAACAGCAGATATCTTAAAAACCCATGCTATTTTAGGTGAGCGCTATAAGAAAATCCGCACCAGTGTACCGGCAATTTTAGAAATTGCAAAGCTTTCGGCGGAATATATCAAGACCCAGGTTTTACCGGATGCGGCCATAAAAGTTTTTGAGGAGTGTCTCGTTTCGGCTGACCAGGGATGGGTGAGAAAGTCTGTGGTTGAAAAAGTTGTGCAGGCAAGGACCAGCGTGCCGGTGGGAGAGGCGGGGGCAGAGATAAAACATGATCTTTTAAATTTGGAAGAGACTATCCATGGGCGGATGGTTAACCAGGTTGAGGCGGTAACCGCGGTGGCCGGTGTACTCCGGCGGGCGGCAGCCGAGCTTAGGGATAAGAATCGGCCAATAGGTTCATTTCTTTTTGTCGGTCCTACGGGAGTGGGTAAAACAGAGTTAGCTAAAACTTTGGTAGATGTATATTTTCAGGGCAAAGGTAATTTTGCCCGGTTTGATATGTCGGAATACCAAAGCAGCGAATCAGTCAATCGGCTAATCGGCGGGTCGGGAGAAGAAGGAATCCTGACAGAGACAGTGCGGCAACACCCGTATTCCCTGATTTTGCTTGATGAATTTGAAAAAGCAGACCCTAAAATTTTGACATTGTTCCTGCAAGTTGATGGATCAGTTAAAAAAAGAAGTGGGCGATGAACTTTTGGCAATATTTAAGCCGGAGCTTATCAACCGTTTTGATGAAGTTGTGCTGTTTAAGCCATTGACACCTCAGGACTTGCAGAAGATTGTTAATTTAAAACTAACTGAACTTCAAAACCAGCTTAAGGAGCAAGGCTATTTGGTGGAATTTGACGGGGGAGTTGCACAAAAACTTGCCGAACGCGGTTTTGATCCCGTTTTAGGGGCCCGCCCCTTGCGAAGGCTAATCCAGGATACTTTAGAAGCCAGGCTTTCGGTAATGATTTTGGAAGGGAAACTCCACAAAGGGGGAAAGGTAATTTTTGACTTTGACTTCAAGGAGCGGTAAAATTCTGCCCATGGAAAGAAAAGGTGCTAAAGAAGTTGCCCGTGTAGCGTGGGGACTGGTTTCCAGCCGTAGAGGAAGAACTGCATTAGCTTTCCTCCCTCTGGCTGTTTTTATGCCTCTTATTACTGCATGCAATAATCGAGTAGCCGGTACAATACCTACTGTTATGCCGACGCCGGAAACGGTAGTCCCCAGGTTATCTGTTGGTTCATGGTGTGAAGATGATGGAAAGGGAGGTAGCCAGCCTGTTGTAGAAGTGAGGCACAACTTAAAGGATTTAAGAAGGGCCCCTGGGGAAGCAGCTATTTTACTGGTTTTTAAAAAGACTGGGGAATCCCGTGTTTTGGGCATATTAAATGAATTTGGAAATGAGGATATTTCTTGGCAGTACCGCAAAACTTTTACTCCCCGGGGTAAATATAGCAATACCAGCTTGGATTATAGGGTGAATGAAGGAGAAATCTTAACGTTTGGGGCTTATTGGGCAAGGATAATCAGTTACCAGAATATGCGCGTCCCCGAATTTAGAGGGAAGATCACTGCGGTTTCTGAAACAGTTGCCACCTGCTCAAACACCGGCTCACCGTAGAACTTTTGCTGTAAAGTTTGACTCCTTAAATCTTGTTCCTCTGCCATCAATAAAATGTAGTTTTAAGTGCCCAGTGCATTTTGGGTCAGGATGTAGTACGGCGGGATTACTATGTGGTACCTCTACCAAGAGCATCTCGGCCCCGTCTTCCATTTTCCAACTGTTGGTAATTTTTGGCTCCGGGTCTTCCCTTGGGGGAGGCGGAATATAAAATTTGTATGGGGATTCCCTGTCTACTGTCATAACCTTTTGTTAATTTAGAAGATTGGTTTGATGTTGTCAACAGCCGGAAAAAGCTGGGGTGTTTATCATATGTTATATAATTAGAGCATGGTTGAAAGACAGGGGGGGTCTGAAGAATCAATCGATAAGCCGGGCAATATTTTAACACCGGAAACATTAGCGGGAAGACTGGGTGCAATAGGGCAGGAAAAGGACAAATTTATCGGCGCTTTGCACAATATAATTGCCAATTGGGGCGCGGGGTTTTTAGACTACCATTTTGGTTTTGTATGGGGTGGATTTCGCAGGCTGGCTTTCCGCCAAAGAGGCAAGGGCCGTGCACACTTCAGGACTTAGCGTTAAATAGCATATGCAAAACCTCGTTATAGTTGAAAGTCCCACAAAATCAAAGACGTTGCAAAAATTCTTAGGATCTAATTACCGGGTAGAAGCCTCTATGGGGCATGTCCGCGATTTGCCGAAAAGTGATATTGGGGTGGATGTAGAAAAAAGTTTTGAGCCTAAATATATAATCCCCAAGGACAAGCAAAAGAGGGTTAATGAATTAAAAAAGCTGGCTGTTTCGGCTAAGACTTTATGGCTTGCCACAGACCCTGACAGGGAAGGGGAAGCGATAGCGTGGCACTTGAAAGAGTTAATTGGTTCAAGGTTCATGGTTCATGGTAAAGACAAAAAAACTATGAGCAATGAACTACGAACTATGAACATCCACCGGGTTATCTTTCATGAAATTACTCCTGAGGCGATTAAAGAAGCTTTCAAAGATCCCAGGGATATAGACCTAAGGCTGGTGGATGCCCAGCAGGCAAGAAGAATCCTGGATAGGTTAGTAGGTTATAAACTCTCCCCGCTTTTATGGAAAAAGGTAAAATCCGGGCTTTCGGCAGGAAGGGTCCAGTCGGTGGCATTGCGGCTTATTGTAGAAAGGGAAAAAGAAATTACCGCTTTTAAGCCGGAGGAATATTGGAGCGTAACAGTGGAGCTGGAATTAAGAATTAAGAATGAAAACGAAAAATTTTCTGCGACTTTGGTTGAGTTGAATGGTAAGAAGTTAGCTATTAAAAATAAAGAAGAGGCGGATGGGCATGTTAAGGCTTTGGAAAAGGCAGATTATCGGGTTGAAAAAGTGACCCAAAAAGAGATGAGGAAGTATCCGGCACCTCCTTTTACTACCTCCACTTTGCAACAAACCGCAGCCAACCGCCTTGGGCTTTCTGCAAAAAAAACGATGATGTTAGCCCAGCATTTGTATGAGCATGGGCTTATAACTTATATGAGAACGGATTCACTTAACCTTTCCGCGCAGGCAATTACAGCTGCCAGAAGTTATATTGAGCAAAATATAGGTAAGGCGTATTTGCCTACTACAGCCCGGGCATATAAGACAAAGTCCAAGGTAGCCCAAGAAGCACATGAGGCAATTCGTCCTTCCAACATTAGTTTGACAGCCGAGAAATTGAAAACATTGGAAGGGTTAAGCCGGGACCATGTCCGGCTTTATGAACTGGTTTGGAAGAGGATGATGGCTTGCCAGATGAGTGAGGCGGTTTTAGACCATACGTCAGTGGACGTGGAAGCGCTTACAGCCAGCAAAGCCGTAAGTTATACATTGCGTGCTACGGGCAGTGTTATTAAATTTGAGGGTTGGTTGAAACTGTATAAAGTATCAGGTATTAAGTATAAAGGGGAGGAATCGGAAGAAGATGAAAAAGGGGAACAAGCCCTGCCAAAAGTATCCGAAGGGCAACTTCTTGATTTGCTCAAGCTTTTACCGGAGCAGCATTTTACAGAGGGGTCACCCCGTTACAATGAGGCTTCATTGATTAAAAAGCTGGAAGAGTTAGGAATTGGCCGGCCGTCCACTTATGCCACGATTTTATCGACTATCTTGGATCGGTTCTACGTAGAGAAAAAAGAGAAGAGGTTTTTCTCGACACCTTTGGGAGTAGCGGTAGCAGAGTTTCTGGTGGCTAATTTCCCGGACCTTTTTGATTACGAGTTTACAGTTGAAAAGAAAGCGGCAAGGGTAAAAATCGCAACAGAGGAAACAGATAAAATTTGCCCGGATTGTGGTAAACCCTTAATCATTAGGTTTGGTAAGTTCGGTAAATTCCTGGCTTGTTCCGGCTTTCCGGATTGTAAACATACTGAAGGGTTGGAAGAAAAAGTTGATGCAATTTGTCCTGATTGTGGTGGGGATATTGTGATGAGAAAAACCAGAAAAGGGAGGCCTTTTTATGGCTGCAAAAACTGGCCAACCTGTAAGTTTGCCAGCTGGACAAAACCTAAAGGAGCCAAAGCGGGGGTGTCTTAATATAAGCCTCTAGTCTGTTGCAAGGCCAGGCCTTGCAAAAAAAGGCCTGGCCTTGCAGGGGAAAGAGACGAAGAACTTCTCGAGTTGACAAATTATCAGCAAAAGTTAATTATAGTTGAGGCATGAAATATATCTTCGTTTCCGGTGGTGTGATCTCCGGTATTGGTAAGGGGATTGCCACCGCCTCGATAGGCCTTCTTCTAAAATCTGCTGGTTTTCGCGTTGCCCCGATAAAAATGGACCCCTACTTAAATGTTGATGCGGGCACTATGAATCCGATGCAGCATGGTGAGGTGTTCGTTTTAGACGACGGGACGGAGACTGACCAGGATTTGGGGCATTATGAAAGATTTTTAGGAGAAAGTTTAAATAAAACAAGCATTGCCACCCAAGGGTCAATCTATTTATCAGTGATCCAAAAGGAGAGGAACTTTGAGTTTGAAGGGGAGTGTGTAGATTTAGTGCCCAGTGTTACCGAAGAAATAGTAAAAAGGATTACCGAAGCGGGTAAATCAAAAAACGCGGACATCACCCTAATCGAAATTGGAGGCACTGCCGGGGAATACCAGAACCTATTATTTTTGGAAGCCAACAGGTTGTTAAAACTTAAAAAACATGATGATGTTATCCATATCCATGTAACTTACCTGCCGATTCCTTCTTTTTTGGGGGAGATGAAAAGCAAGCCGGCCCAGATGTCGGTTAGGGATTTAAATGCCGTAGGGATCCAGCCGGATATTGTCTTAGCCAGGGCGGAGAGGCCTTTGGACTCCTCAAGGATAAAAAAACTGGCTGTCTCAACGGGTTTGGAAACCGAGGATATTATCTCTGCCCCGGATGTAAAAAATGTTTATGAGGTGCCGATAAACTTTGAAAACGGCAACTTAACCGCCAGGATTTTGGGAAAGCTGAATTTGAAAAGGAAAACAAAGGATCTTAAGGAGTGGCGGGAATTTTTTGAAAAAGTTGGTATGTCCAAAACAATTGTTAAAATCGGCATTGTTGGTAAGTATTTTGCTACCGGTGATTTTACCCTGGCAGATTCCTATATCTCGGTTATTGAGGCAATAAAACACGCTGCCTTTGAATTAGGCCTAAAGCCTGAAATATCATGGATAGATTCAGGCAAACTAGAGAAAAATGCCCGGGAGTTGGAAAACTACCAGGGGATTATTGTCCCCGGAGGGTTTGGTTCACGGGACATTGAAGGGAAACTTTCTGCCATAAAATATTGCCGGGAAAATAAA
>LCEJ01000043.1 GCA_000997105.1 Candidatus Daviesbacteria bacterium GW2011_GWA2_42_7 | reverse complement strand
TTGGACTAATTGGTTTGCCTAACTCCGGTAAAAGCAGTTTGTTAAACGAGCTTACTGCGGCCAGCGTTAAAGTGGCCGACTACCCTTTTACAACTTTGGAGCCTAACCTGGGAGTTTTAGATGGAAAAATAATCGCTGACATCCCCGGGCTGATTGAGGGGGCTTCGGAGGGCAAGGGGTTAGGGATAAAATTTTTAAAACATATAGAAAAAGTTGGGTTATTGTTGCACACAGTGGCGGTGGAATCGGAAGATATAGAAGGTGATTACCAGTCGGTTATCCATGAACTTGAAACATATAATCCCGAACTAATTAAGAAGAAAGAAATAATTTTACTTACAAAATCTGATTTAGTAGACAAAAAACAGCTGGAAGATACCCAAAAGAGGCTAAAAAAGTTTAAGAAACAGATTTTACCTGTCTCAATCTATGATTTTGAAAGCATTGAGCGGTTAAAAGAGGTGCTTAATTCCTGATAGTCTGCTTCGCGTAGATTGAAAGTTTGCAGTTTTTGATCAGCAGTGTAGTCAAAATTTCCCAAAATGGTTTTTCCTTCTAAAACCAAAGGTAGCCAGTGGGTGTCTGCCTCCCACATCTCTGTTAAGGGTATTTCGCTTTTTTTAAACCACTTTGGCCTCATTTCTTCCGACTCAGAAGGTTCACCATTCCAGTCATAGGTTAAATAGACGTCTACAATCCGGTCCCATTCCGGTTTATCGATGAACTTGAAAACCAAAACAGCAACAAGGGTTAATGATTTTGGGATAATTCCGAATTCTTCCCGGGTTTCTCTGGTAGCTCCTTCCTCGGAGCTCTCACTTTCCTCAATCTTTCCCCCGGCACCGTTCCACTTACCTTCCCCAAAACCTCTTTTCTTCATAGCAAGCAGGGCTTGGTCTTCTTTTAGAGGAAGACAGAGGGTGTGGGTAATATTTAAGGATTCTGTCATAACCTGGAGGATTTATTGACCAGTTTGGCAGTAAAAACGATTTCCCTTATTTCCCCATCGTGGCCTTCTATCTCACTAATCCCGGACATCCTTTGAAATTCCCTTAAGTAATCAGAGAGGCTGGCTTTATTCTCCTTCAGTTCGGAACGCAGGATTTTAACTTTGTTGGCCAGGTCTGCTGCTTGAGGTTGTTTTAAGACCTGTTGTTTGGTGGCTGATTTTATTTTAGCAGCTGCTTTGGCTGCTTCTGAGTGTTCCTGATAAGTAGAATCGTTTTCAAAGATGGCATTCAAAAGGTCCTGGTGTTTCCCGAGCTCCTCTTTAAACTTTTCCTGGGAAGCAATCAGGGTTTTGATCATGCTCTCCATGTTCATAACCACAGAGGCCTCGTCATTACCGGTATTGGGCTGGGTTGCTACTTGTGGTTCCTTGTTATCTGAATCATCCATGGTTAATAAACTATAGCGAAAACATTTGCCTAAAAACAAGTACTTGATTTTTCTCCCTTAACAGAAGATAGAGGTTAAAGTATAATTTGGGTATGAGGTTGATAGGAGACCAGGTCAAAAAAGTTGCCAAGCTTGCGAATTTGCCTCTTTCAGAAGAAGAGATTGTAAAATCCTCAGAACAGCTCTCTAAAATCCTGGACTATGTTGATCAATTAAGTAATGTGGATATAAAAAATATTGAGCCTATATTTAATGTTGTAGGATCGAGCAACGTTATGTCTGATGATACCCCTAGGGTTAGTTTAAGCCAGGATGAAGCGCTAAAAAATGCCTCTCAAAAGAAAAATGGATTTTTTATAACAAAAGGAGTGTTTGAGGAGTAGGCTAGATTTACGATTAATGATTTAAGATTTATGAATGATGATTTAACGAAACTAACTTTAATAGGAACCCTAGAGGCTTTGGAGAAAAATGAATTCTCTAAGGAGGAGTTAAATCACGCTTATTTAGGGAGAATTAAGGAATTGAATCCAAAGTTAAATACTTTTCTTAATGTTCAGGAAAGTTCTAACGGTATTCCGGCAGCTATAAAGGATATAATTTGTACTCAAAATATTGTTACCACCGCAGGGTCTAAAATATTGAGTAACTTTTTACCTCCATATAACGCTACAGTGGTTGAAAAACTTTTGTCTCAGGGGATAAGCGTGATTGGAAAAACAAATTTGGATGAGTTTGCCATGGGTTCTTCAGGGGAAAACTCGGCTTATGGAGCAACAAAAAACCCCTGGGATTTAGAAAAGGTTCCCGGAGGCTCTTCCAGCGGCTCGGCAGCAGCCGTGGCAGCCGACCTTTGTACTTTTGCTTTGGGAACAGATACAGGAGGCTCTATTCGGCAGCCGGCTTCTCTTTGTGGAGTAGTAGGACTAAAACCAAGTTATGGAAGAGTTTCCAGGTATGGCTCAATTGCCATGGCTTCCTCACTGGATCAGGTAGGACCAATTACCAAAAGTGTTGCTGATGCTAGGCAGGTTTTGGAGTGGATTTCTGGTCCGGATGGGTACGACAGTAATTGTGTGCAGAACGGATTTACGATTAAAGATCTACGATTTAAGAATAATTTGAATGGACTTAGGGTGGGAATGCCGAAGGAGTATTTTGGAAAGGGTCTGGATTCCGGTGTAGAAAAAGTTATTAGGGAAGCTATTAAAAAGCTGGAAGATTTGGGGGCAGAAATTATAGAGGTAAGTCTGCCTCATACGGAATATGCAGTGGCTGTCTATTACATAATTATGTCTTCCGAAGTATCCTCAAATCTGGCCAGGTTTGATGGAATAAGGTTTGGTTCCGGAAGAGAGGATTTTGGGGCAGAGGCTAAAAGGAGAATAATGCTTGGGACTTTTGCTTTATCTACAGGATATTATGATGACTATTTTGCTAAAGCTGCCAAAGTGAGGACTCTTATTAAACAGGATTTTGAGGAAGCCTTTGAAAAATGTGATGTGATTGTGGGACCTGTTTCTCCCACGGTGGCTTGGAATCTAGGAGAAAAAACGGCTGATCCTCTAACGATGTATCTCTCCGATGCCTATACCATTCCCGCCAGTTTGGCCGGAATCCCTGGCCTTTCCGTACCCTGTGGGTTTTCTGATGGTTTACCTGTGGGCTTACAAATACTCGGAAAATATATGGATGAGGAAACAATTCTAAATGTGGGAGAGGTTTATGAACAGAATACTGAGTGTCATCTTAGGAAACCAAATATTGAGGGATTAGAAGGAGTAGGAGGATTAGGGAATGAGTAAATATGAACCGGTAATGGGGTTGGAAGTACATGTTGAACTAAACACCAAGTCAAAAATGTTTTGCAGGTGCAGTGCGGATTATTTTGGGGAGAAACCCAATACCCATACTTGTCCTGTTTGTTTAGGGTTGCCCGGGGCTTTGCCTTACATTAACGAAAAAGCAATTGAGGGGTGTATGAAAATTGGTTTGGCCTTGGGGTGCAAAGTTGCTGAGGTTTCCCGCTTTGAAAGAAAGAACTATTTTTATCCTGACCTTGCCAAGGGTTACCAGATTTCCCAATACAGGTGGCCACTTTGTGTAAGAGGGGAGATGGAGGTAGTAGGATTAGAGGGAAAAAGAAGGATTAGAATTAATCGCGCGCATCAGGAAGAGGATACAGGGAAGTTATCGCACATCGGAGGTGTGACATTAATTGACTTTAATAGGTCGGGGGTACCACTGGTGGAGATTGTCACTGAGCCGGATTTTACAGACACTGCACAAGTTAGGGATTATGCCAAAAAACTGCAGCAACTTTTTAGGTACCTTGGGGTTTCCAATGCAGATATGGAAAGGGGTGATATGCGCCTGGAAGCAAATATTTCCGTCCGTCCGGTCGGTCAAAAGGAGTTGCCTCCTTATAGGGTGGAGCTAAAAAATATCAACTCTTTCCGGTTTATGGTGGCAGCAATTGAATATGAGATAAAAAGGCAGATTGAGGCTTTGGAGAGGGGTGAGAAGCTGACCCAGGAAACACGGGGGTGGAATGAGGAGAAAAAGGAAACATATCTTCAAAGAAGCAAGGAAGAGGCCCATGATTATAGATACTTCCCGGAACCGGATTTGCCGGAACTTAGGATCAGCGAGTCAGAGATTCAGAGGATCAGAGAGTCGGCACCGGAGTTGCCTTGGAAAAAAGAGACGAGATTTATGAGTGAGTATGGGTTAAGTGAGTCAAATGCGAAGATTTTGAGCGAGTCGAAAGAGATGGCAGAGTTTTTTGAATCTTCTGTAGAAGACGGAAGAAAGTTAGGAGTAGGACCAAGGCAGATTGCCAATTATATTATTAACCAGAAGCCCGACATTAGTGTAAAAGTGGCTGAGAAGATAAAAGTTATGGATGTAGGGGTGATAGGGGATATAGGGGAATTGGGGAGGATTGCTGAAGAGGTAATTTCTGAAAACCCAGATCTGGTGGAATCTTACAAGAAAGGCAAGGTAACGGTGATCCAGGCCCTAGTGGGGGCTGCAATGAGAAAAACAGGGGGGAAAGTTGATGCCGGAAAAGTCCGGGAGATTCTAGAGGGAAAGTTGGGGTAGTTGGGGGATTAAGGGTTGTTTGGGGAAGTGTTACAATAACTTCCGGTTATGTCTTCTTTTATTCATCTTCACGGCCATACAGAATATTCATTACTTGATGGTTTATCCAAGGTAAATAAGCTGGTTAAAGCTGTAAAAGAGATGGGGATGCCGGCAGTCGCCATGACCGACCATGGGGTGATGTATGGAGCCATAGAATTTTACAAGGCTTGCCTTGCCGAAGGGATAAAACCCATTATCGGCTGTGAAGTTTATGTGGCCAAAAGGTCACACAAGGATAAAGAAGGCAAACTTGATACCGAGCCATATCATTTGACACTTCTGGCTAAAAACTACCAGGGTTATAAAAATTTAATGAAGATGGTCTCTGTTGCCCACCTGGATGGTTATTATTACAAGCCTAGGGTTGATAAAGAGTTACTGAAGGAATTCCATGAGGGTGTGATTGCCCTATCAGGTTGTGCAGGCGGGGAGTTTGCCGAAAGTTTGAAGGAAGATGATTTTAGGATGGGTGAAGAGATAGCCAAAAAATACCTTGAGATTTTCGGGGAAGGGAATTTTTTTCTGGAACTGCAGGACCATGAATACACCAAAATTTTAACAACTTCAGAACTGGATCCTAATGTAAGGCAGGATATGCAAAGGATGGAAAAATTCCAAAAGGTCTGGTGGAAGGCTGTAAAAACTTTAAGCCCTAAACTTGGAATCCCGATTGTTGCCACCAATGACTACCACTATGTAAGTTCTGATGATGCAGAGGCACAGGATGCCGTGCTTTGTGTCCAAACCGGAAAGTTTATTAAGGATATAAACCGACTGAGGATGATCGACACCCCGAATCTTTATATCCGTTCCACTCAAGAGATGGAGAATTTGTTTGCAGAATTACCAGAGGCAATCTTAAGTACCGTCAAAATTGCTGACCAGTGTGGATTTGAAATGACTTTAGGTAAGCCGATCTTCCCGATTTTTGATGTTCCCCAAGGCTTAAAACCGATGGAATACCTGCGGAAAATTAGCTCAGAGAAGTTTAAAGAA
>LCEJ01000042.1 GCA_000997105.1 Candidatus Daviesbacteria bacterium GW2011_GWA2_42_7 | reverse complement strand
ATTGATGAAGAAGTGAAAAAGCTTATTGATGTGGGCCTAGAAACTGCCAAGGCCCTGCTAAAAAAACACCGCAAATTAATGGACAAAGTGGCTGAAGCCTTAATTGTCAAAGAAACCCTGGAGGGTGAAGAGTTTGAAAAAATCGTTGGGTCTTCCAAAGCCGCCCTGGTAACTCTAAAATCGTAAAAAGCTCTCTTGACAAAAATTGCCATTTTTTAGTAACTTAAGCATTGTTTCGATATGATCCGGGAACATGAGATCATCATCAGATAGATAACATGCAATTTTGCCTTTTGCCTGTTTTAGCGCCTTGTGTCTATATATCTCTCCGTGTCTTTTATCCTTGGGGTTGTCAAAAAATTTGATTCGCTTATCCTTTTTGATGAATTTGCGAATAATTGCGCGCGTGTTATCTGGCACACCATCGCCAATAATAAAGAGTTCGATATCTTTGACTGTCTGATTTAGGATACTTGGAATTGAGTAGTTTAAAGTGATGCCGTGATCGAATGTCGGTATCTTATAAAAGCATCAAGCTCTTCATGCAAAGGAAGTTTATTGTCTATAGGAATTTTCTTTTCATGAGGTTTGTGATTTTTTTTATCAGCTGTGATTATGCGAATATGATCAATATACGCATCATCAAGAACAACAATACCATTTTTGCAAAATAAAATCATCTGGCGTTTTTTATCTTTATATCGTGCAGAAACTTCAGCAATTTGCCAAGGAGTGCCACCAAGAAAAGCAATCATGCCTGTTGGGTATCCATTTTCAAGATCGGCAACAGCTTGTGTCGGCTTTAGCAACTTGCCAAAAATCTCAAATTCGATCGAGATATCATGAGGTAAGAGATGCCATATGGCATCAGAATCTTTGTGAGGATTTCCCCATCCAACACGCGTTGTTTTAAGTCCGATTACTTTTCCAAGTATTTTATTTTTTGCAATTTTTGCAAGCTCCAAAATGCCTGCGTGATAGCGCCACTTGTCCATAACAAAAACTGCGTCTGGACTTTTTTTGACGATCTCAATCGCGCTTTTCAAATCTGTTGTCAATGGTTTTTCAGTAAAGATCGGCTTCCCTGGAAAAAGATTTATCAATTCGTTTATAACTTCATCATGGACCGCACTTGGAGCTGCAACCACATATCCGTCTTGTAGTCCAAGTTCTTTTATAGTCGCAACAATTTTTGCAGCACCAAAATCCTGAGCTCTTTTTATTGATTCTGTAGATCTGACAACAACTGTGACCGCGCAGTGAAGACTAACCAGATCACGAAGTATATTTTTCCCCCAGTTTCCGCAGCCAACCATTCCAATACTTACTTTCGTCTTCATGACGACATTATATCAAGAACGGTTTCCAAATTTTTCCCACGGAAACTCTGGATTACCAAAATGCCTGAGTGCGGTTGGCGCATACGATATATGCAGTAGATTCAAACCATCAATAATACCTGCTACGGACAGATCTAAGATTTCACTAATACGATGTACGGTCTCATTCCACGTTCTATGTTCTGTCCCAAACGTCTCAATATAAATGCTGTCCGGTTCTGGTTGACCAATCGAGAACGAAAGACCAAGTTGAAATCTGTCAGCAAATCCTTCATCTACAAGTCGAGCTGCAATATACCGAGCTGCATACTTTCCTGATCTATCCACTTTGGAAGGATCTTTACCAGATAAAGCACCTCCACCATGAGGTGCTGCCCCACCGTAAGTTACCACATCAATCTTTCTTCCTACTTCTCCAGAATCTGCAAGAGGTCCCCATTTATCACACCATGGGCCGGCTCCATTGATTATGATTGGACCTGTAGCACTTAGTAATTCACGCTCTGAAATCGGAAGCTTGAACCCGAATTGATCTAAAACCGGGATTATAACTTCGTTATACAGGTCGTATCGAACATCAATAAGTCTATGGCGCGCATCATGAGCTGCGGCAAGAGTTACGTGAGTAATATCGGTTGGCTTTCCATTAATATAATTGACGCCAACCTGACTTTTCCCATCTGGTTTAAGCCAAGGAAATTTTTTTCTCGCTGCAGTCAAGCCTGCGGTAATTTCATGCGCACACTGTAGAGGAAGCGGCATGAGACTTAAATGTTCATTTGTCGCATATCCGAAACAAATACCCTGGTCTCCAGCCCCTTTTATTTTCCCGCCCCCGTCGTTTACACCTGCCGCAATATTTTCAGATTGCTTGGTAATGTGAAAATTTAAGTCTGGAAGACCGTACCAAAATCCAGCATTTGGGTCGTCGTAACCTATCGTTTTTATTGTTTCTCTGACAACACCTTCATAATCCGGAACAATGCCATCAGGTAGTGTTATTTCTCCTGCAAGCGATAACGTACCGCCCTCCTCATTACCTTTTACCAGACCATCGATCGCAACACGTACGTTTCCGCGGTTGATATATTCACTTTTTGGATCTCCAGTTTGACGCCATACTTCAAGCTGTTCGTCCAAACATGCATAAGCTGTATCCAAAATTTTATCTGCCATCACATCCATTAACATATCTGGATGACCCGGAGTCACAGATTCAGAAGAACGCACATTCCCCCCTGCCAGTGCCTGTGTTTTCCATCGCAGACACTCTTGTACTGAAATAGACATAGGTATAAATAATTAATTAATAATTGACATAAAAAAAACCTCTCCTGAATTGAGAGGTTATATTTCTTTATCTGAAAAAACAGATCTAATCCTTCCCTAATTCAGGGTTGGGTGGAGCACCGTATCGACAAGACCGGTTGCTGGATGGATCAACGAGCCAATTCTCTACCCATCACTCTAGATTTTTTCCAATTACTGCATTCTAGTATATGCTCTTTGAGATTATTGTCAAGCAGATTTTTCATGAGTCTTTGACGACAGCCGTACAAAATTTACATCGTTTTGCTTTAAGCGGAATGAGACTCAAACACTCGGGACAGGCTTTTTCGGACGGATCTAATTTTTCTCCGCTTTTGAGCCTCTTCATAATACTGTTCATAGGCAAGACCACCAAAAAATATATGACTGAGGAGATGATCAAAAATGATATTAAGGCATTGAAAAAGTCACCGACCAGGAACTCACTTTTATTGATGGTAAAAACAATATTGGAAAAATCCGGCTGGCCGCCTATTGCTCCAATAAGAGGAGTGATGAGATCTTTGACAAGCGCGTTCACGATTGCGCCAAACGTGCTTCCGATAACTACGGCAACCGCAAGATCAACTACATTCCCCCTAAGTAAAAAATCCCGGAATCCTTTTAACATAAAAACATTATATTATTTTTTCCACTTCGAAACTTCAAGATCTACCCTATGACCTCTGAAATTTACTCCTTCAGCAATCAACATCTTTTTCTTTGTAGATAGACCATTACCTGCAGAATAACCGGTAAGATTTCCGTTTGCGGAAACTACTCGATGACATGGCGTGTTTGGGGCGTCAGGATTTATCTTCATGAACACTCCTACCGCTCTAGCCGCTCGCGGACTCCCTGCAAGTCGTGCAAGCTGTCCATATGTTGCCACTTTCCCTTTTGGAATTTGTCTCGTAAGTTTATAAACTTTTTCTTTGAATGTTGTTAAGGTCATTGACGAAATTATATCAATATTTTAAAAGGGTTAAAATCCTGCACTATTTTCCTTCTTCCCAAGGAGTCATGAGTTGGAAATAATTTCCATCGGGATCTGCAAACGTAGCAATCAATCCGCCGCCCATTTCGTACGGTTCTTTTATTACCTTGGCGCCCAACTTCTTGATTCTTTCAAATTCCTCTTTAACCTCTTTCGTTTCAAAATTGTACATTACTCGACCCGGATCTTTCGTTTTTCCTTTCATTTCTGAATGTTCTCCGATTGTGATAAATGTACTTCCAATTTTCCATCCATGCCAATTACTCTCCGACCAATCTGCTTTTTTACCGAATACTTTTTCATAAAATTCTGCCATTTCTTTTGGCTGCATTGTACCGACCATGATTGAGTTTAGATTTAACATATGAGGAGATTATATCGAAGTAATATGAAAATTGAATAAGAATATATTTGAATTAAGCCTCATGCAAAATAATTCATGATAAGTTGAAAACCGCGCGCGAACATTTCCTGATATTGAGGAATCACAAGACGAGTTACAAACCGTCCACCTGAAGTAATACGCACTGCAAAAGCGGTATCATGCAGTACAAACTAATCCGTTTCGTACTCCTATCAATTCTTGACTTTCCGGCAACCAGTCTGGATTTTTTACCAACATGGAAAGGTTGGCGGCATTTGAGGAAGTACCCGGAATCCATTTTTTAAAGCCGAAAACCTGTTCGTTATCCCATACTCTGGCAACTAGAATTCCTTCAGGAGATAGAATTTCTTTTCCATTCATATTACCGCTCTGAACAAATCCAAAAACTTTTTCGAAATTTGGCTCATATGCAGCGCACGTTGGTCTTTCTAAGACATATAAAGAGTCTATTTGTCTGACTTTACGATCTGTTTCTATATAAGACATATTGGGGGGAATTTATAAAATTTGGAGGTTGGAAAAAGAAGGCAAATCTTCACAAACCATTATTCTGGTTTGTTTCGGAGACAACAAAACGAAGATGGAAATCGTTCAAAATTCAGAGTCATTAATAAAAGTATACAGAAAATTATTGTAGTGGAGATGTTAAAATAAAAACTCTCTATTCTGAAAAAGGTAAAGATATTAAGAAGAGAGTTAAAAATGGTAGATGGATAAAATTATGAAAAATATAAAAAAAATATCTTACGACTCTGACACCGATATCTTTTGGATCTTACTCAAAAGTAGACCAAGTGAATACTATAAAGAACCTGCGCCATGGATCAGGATAGAGTTTGATAAAAATTCTAATGTTATGGGTATCGAAATAGAAAATTTTTCAAGTCTTTATAAATCAGATGTTGTTAAAAATCTAAAAAAAGATTTTGATCTCCCATTTAATTTAAAAATCGGTAAAAGTGTTTGATCGTTCAAATAAAAAAGGCTGGGGTTTTTGAAAAATAACTCTATATTGATATTTGATCATCGGTAAAATCTAAGCCGACATAATGACTCTCTCTAAATAAATATTCAAACCTGAATCTAGATATGAATATTATATTTTTACTACAAAAAACCCAACAAGAATTTAATTGTTTAATCCAAAAAGACCACTTTTAATAAGAGTTTTCACTACTTTTTTCATATACAAAAAATCATTTTTATCAATATTGATTTGCCTGGGAAGACTTTTGTCCTTGGCATTTAAATTGTCTAAAGAAATTACCTGAACACCTTCATCATTATAGTCGACCAAGTATGGATTAATCTGCCATTTATGTGCATGGTCTCTTAGCCACATTATTCTATATAACCGATCCTCATTTTGGATTTTTTCTAATAGAGGAAGGTATTGATAATACGGCATATTTGCTTTTATTTTCTTTAGCAAATCACGTCTTACATCATAAGGATCTAATTTTAAAGTTTTGACATTTACATATTGAAGAACATAATCCCAAACAGACCATAACTCCCAGAAATATGCTCTTAAGTGAAATACAATCTTGTTAAACTCATTCCTTTTAGGATGGGCAAAAAGGAACGCCAGCTCTTCATGATACTTTGCTCCTTCTAATGCGGTCTTAATATATTTAAAGTAACTATTTATCATCTATGTATTTTATCAAGAGACGTATGGTTTCCGGGTGCAACAATGTTTTTTAAACCACTATCTCGCACCTTGTCTCAACAAAGAAAGTCATTTCTTTATAGTCTCACTATTTTTGCCAATCTTATAACAAACCAACACATTCTCAAACTTCCTCGTCTTAAGGAAATTTCTTCTTTCAATACACAGGCACTTTCTTCAAATCAGTTTTTACAATACTACCTCGCAATATATATCAACCCCGCGATTCCGATCACCGCTGCTGCCCATTTATAATACATATGCTTGCGTTCTTTGAGATAAAAATAGGCAGCAATTACGACTGTGTTTCTGTTTTCTGTATCTTTATTAAATATTTTAAATACATTTTTAATTTCTTTTCCTGCCAATAGTACCGACCAAATGATCTGTGACCCCCAGCCGTATATTAGGTAAGCTCCAAAATCAATTCTGCTCAACATAAAGCGTTCGTATGCTATTGCGACACCAAAAATAGCCGCAGTCAGTATACACATTAGAATGCCATTTGAATCAGCACGATTATGCTTCTTTAGCTGCGATGATGCGGCAAGAACTCCGGAAAAAATTAATAATCCTGCTCCGAACCACTGCATCCCCTTTAAATTTTCATGAAGAAATGGGATTGCAATAATTAGGGTAAATACAGGGCTTAGGTTATTAATGACTGCAAAAATACCAACGTCTACTTTTTTGTTTGCATGAAAGGCAACAAGGGCACCGATTGGCCAAATGATGCTTCCTATGAATAAAAATAATAAATTAAGCACACCGACATTCAAGTTATGAGGAAAGACAAAACTTAAAATTATTGTTGTAGGCAAAAGGAAAAATATGAAAAAAATAGCGTTAATCAGACGGTTATGATCGCCAAGTTTTTGAGCTAATACTCGACGCAGTATGTAGTTAATGACACCAAAGAGAAAGTAGAAAGAGATGAGTAATTGCCACATGTATGACAATTATAATAAATCCGATAATCAACTGGGTTGTTCATCAAATCAATCTTACTCATCGCCCGATTAATCCAGAAGTAACCTAATACTGCCCTAATATTTTTAAGAAAACTATATAATTGAGAAGAACTATATTATAAATCCTTACTTATGAGGATAACCAAGTTTGTACATTTTCCGAAAATTAACAAGGATGTATTTCTTTGGGGACTATATGATTTTGCCAATACTCCATTAACTGCCGCCATGGGAGGCCTTTTCCTTGCCCAGTGGATAGTAATAGATAATGGGATAGATGATATTTGGTATGGCGGAATTTTTACCTTATCAACAATTCTGCTTCTTTTGACATCGCCTTTTTTGGGAGCATGGTCAGACAAAACTGGTAAAAGGATCCCTTTTATTAAGCAAAACACTTTCGCTTTGGTATTAATTGGTAGTCTACTTGGGTTGGTTACAGTTTCTTCGATACCAAGGATTCCTAAAGTCATTCTAGCCTTGGGATTGTTTTTTCTTATTCAGTACTTTTATCAAGTAAGTCTCATTTTTTATAACGCTCTTATGAAGTCGTTATCGAAACCAGAAACGATAGGAAAGGTTTCAGGCATAGGCCAA
>LCEJ01000041.1 GCA_000997105.1 Candidatus Daviesbacteria bacterium GW2011_GWA2_42_7 | reverse complement strand
CAGCTTTGATCCGAGGATACTGTCTTGCACAGTATCCGACGGAGCAACTTCGGGACATAGAGTCCCGCAGCTTTGAACTTTTGACCCACCTTGTGTGGGTTAATAGTTCAAATTTATGCGAGGAGACATAGAGTCCCACAGCTTCTTAAGATAACCCAAATGTACGCTGTGAAGCTGATTCTGTTATACTCTGCATAATGGATGACCGCATCACCAAAGATGCCCCGCTCGTTGCTGATTATCATGACAAGGGTAAGATTTACAAATTCAGATATTATGAATTAGGTAATTATGATCGTTTAGACCTTAACATGGTAAGGCAAATTTATGGAGTGTGCTTTTACCTGGATCAAATGGTTATTGTGTTAAATGGTAAAAAAAGAACTTGGGGACTAGCAGGTGGTACGCCTAAAGAAGGTGAAAATATACAACAGGCCTTTGAACGGGAGGTTCAAGAAGAGACTAATATGCAAGTATTAAGGTGGAGACTAATTGGAGTTCAAGAGGTAACAGACCCCAATGGAAGTGTTTATTACCAGCTTAGAGTGGCATGTAAAGTTAAGCCATTCGGAGATTTTGTTTCAGACCCCGGAGGTGTTATTACTGAGGTAAAATTCATTGACCCTCGCGACTATAAAAATTACTTTAATTGGGGAGAAATTGGAGAACAGATTATCAACAGAGCCAATCAGATTAAATCTAAATTGTAAGTAATAAATTTGTTAATATGAATACATGTCTTCAAAAACTCTCATATTTTTGGGTATGTTCATTGGTTCAATTATAGGGGGGTATATACCAACATTTTTTGGAACAGGATTATTTTCCTTTAGCTCAATCTTATTTAGTGGAATTGGTTCTATCATCGGAATATGGCTTGGATATAAATTAAGCCAACTTTAGACCATTTTTGTCTTGACAAAAATAGCCCGGGGGTGGTTATACTTAAAGTATGAACCTTCTAATCAGTTGGCTTATAAGCGCCTTGGCCGTACTCGCTGCTGCCTACCTGTTGCCGGGAATCCAAGTTGCTAGTTTTACCACAGCCCTGGTTACAGCCCTGGTTTTGGGTATAATAAATGCGGTCTTAAAACCACTCTTTCTGCTTCTTACCCTTCCTATTAATATTATAACTTTCGGGCTGTTCACCCTGATTATTAATGCTACCCTGGTAATGCTGACAACATATATTGTCCCCGGGTGTATAGTAGATAATTTCTGGTGGGCACTGCTTTTTAGCCTGGTGCTTTCTATTGTCAACTCCTTCTTACAGAGAGTACCTAAGTAGTTTTTTACTACTTTTTCTTCAATATAGGTAGACCTGTGCGCTTATTCTCAATGACCATATACCCTTCGGGCAAGCCATCCATTGCACCGAGCTTGATTTCCCTGGCAAAGTAATATATCCTTTGGTTCCTGCCGCTCCTAAGCCTCACATCCTTGGAATGCAGGTAATAATTCTGGCCTTTGGAATTAGTATGCTGGTATGCCATTCTTTCCTCCTTCCTTGGTTTCTCCTAGTCACATCTTATTATCCTTGATTAAGATAAAAACAAAAAACATGTAATAATCTTGAAAGTGACACGCACTACCTGGGAGTTGAGGATGTTTACAAATGCTGGTATAATTGTAAGAGATGGCTCAAACAATACTTGTAGTTGAAGATGATAACGGGCTCCAGAAATACTTAAAGGAGCTCCTTTTGGACAACGGGTTTTCGGTTCAAACCGTCCCCGACGGTGTACAGGCCCTAAATTCAATTGCCAAACTCCCCCCAGAATTAGTCCTCCTTGACCTGGGGCTGCCTAATATGAGCGGGGAAGCAGTTTGTACGGAAATCCGAAAAAAATATCCTGACCTTCAGGTTATAATACTAACTGCCAAAGACGGGGTTGCAGATATTGTCCATGGGTTAGATTTGGGTGCGGATGATTACATGACCAAACCATTCTTGGCAGACGAACTCTTGGCCCGCATTAAAGCCCGTTTAAGATACCACAACGAAAGCGATCATAAACTGAATGTTGACAACCTGGAACTGGATAATAAGACATTTGAGGTAATACGCGAAGGAAAACAAATCCAGCTCACCCCACAAGAATTTAAGTTACTGCAATACCTAATGAATAATAAAGGTAGGATTTTAACCCGCGAGATGATATTAAACCGGGTTTGGCTCTACTCTCCGGATATAGAGACCAGGGTTGTAGATGTTTATATGGGATATCTGCGTAAAAAAATTGACCTGGGCTATAAAAAAAGGCTTCTCCATTCCGTTCGCGGTTTTGGTTATATGATCAAAGAATGAAGCTATCAGCTTAATTTAGGTGTATCCAAACCTGTTATGTCCCAAATTTTTCCAAAATCTGGGATAATCAGTCGATCCCCCTCTATTTTAATTAAACCTTCTTTTTCAAGTTCCTCCAGCGCTTCTTCGTCAATTCCTGTCGCATATATAGAGTTTGATCTATCCTTTTTTAGAGGGGCGATCTCAGAGAGATCTAACACAATTTCCTCCTTTTTCCCTTTATAGTAAGGCGTTCCCAACTTTACGATCATTGTGGCAATTTGTACACATACTTTTGCTACATCCGGATCTAACCTTTCCTCATCTCGAGAAAAAGGCACTCCAGCATGAAAGTGTTTATTGGGAAGATCATGTCGACGAGGTCTTGTAGGTTGTAAAGTAACAAGGAATTTCTCTACTCCCAGCGGTTCGTATTTTACAGGGTTACCTTTTCGTAAAAAAGCCCCTAATCCTATTTTACCAAACGTATCAATAGCAATTTCGGCAATTGGAAGCGAGTATTTTGCAAGGGTTGCCCTGGAATAAGTATGTATTGGCGGAGGTAACAGTTTATTCTCTACAACCAGGTACCTGTCCTTAAAATTGCCAAATCATCTTTTGCAATACCAATCATAAAGATTACGAATAGACTGATATTCCCTCTCAGGGTCATCTCTAAAATCCTTCTGTACGCTGCGCAACTTTCCATCCCTAACCAATTTATCGATAAGATCTAAAGTCATCCTACGCGTTCGCGCCATTACTGTAGTTGGCGACATACTCCGACGGAGAAATAAAATTTCTTCCCTTCCCTTTGGATTAAGATTTTCTAAATTTATAGCTTCACGCTCTTGACGCTCTGTTACAGCTTTCTCATATAGTAGCGCGTCAGGTGTCATAGCTATAACCTCATCAACAACTTTTTTGTGGGTATAGCCATCTATACGTATTGCCTTTTTTGCCTTTTGTGATGCTTTAATAACCTGTTCAAGTGTCGTTCCTCCATAATCACGAACCGGATTTGGTACTGATGGAGTCTGTAGTGTCAGATCCCAGAAAGGAGGTACCTTTTCCTCCACCCAATTAACACAGGCCACCATCAGGTGAGAAGCAGCACCAAGTATATAGTCCATGCTTTGTTCGTCATAATCCATACCCATCACCACGGCTCTTCCTCTAACCTCCATCAAACAATCTTCAAACGGAAGTTGCAAAGGTCGATATGAGTAACCTAGTTTTTCCAATACCCCTTTAAGGATTTTACCCTGATCCGATTCCTTTAGCCCAGGAACTATCCTCCTTTTAGAGACTTCATCAAAGTGTTTCATCCCCTCAAGGCTATTCCAAACTTCAAAATCTGATTCGTCAATAGGTCCGACAGCGTCTTGTCTAATTATATTTTGCCCGGCAACAACAGACTTTCCGGATCCTGAACCTCCCACAATCCATCTGCGTCTCCCAATATAATAGACTGTTTCCCTAGGTGCTTCTATCATAATTTTACTTTCGGCAATCTAATCTCTACCGTGGTCCCTTTATTTAATTTAGAGCTGATATTGATTAACCCATGGTGCTGGACAATAATATTCTTTGCTAGAAACAAACCTATTCCCATCCCCTCGTTAGCAACTTTGTGTCCTCGGTAAAATCCTTCAAAAACCCGTGGTAAATCTTTACCCTCAATCCCCGACCCTGAGTCTTTCACGAGAATAACTAAATTATTCGACCTTAGTTTAAGATTTACCCTAATCTCTTTATTGGACGGAGAAAATTTGGCAGCATTATCCAGCAAATTTATTACTACCTGAATTAATTTATCAAAGTCACCCACCACCAAGTCCTGACCATCTCTTAAGTGACTCTCAAACACTAGCTTATGTTTAGGATAGTTAAAATGCAGCTCAGCTATCGCCCGCTCGATAACTTTCGTAATATGACATTCCCGCCAAGTATACTGAAACTGGCCTCCCCTGATCTTACTTATCTCCAGAAGCTCATTTACTAAAGAAGTAAGTCTGCTAACTTCCCATGACATCTCCTCAACCCATTTTGATTGAACAACAAGATCTTTAGGAAACCTTGCAGCTAAAAGCTGAGCATATCCACTAATGGTAGTAAGCGGTGTTCTAAATTCGTGGGCAGCCATAGAAAGAAATAAATCCCGAGTTTCTACGGCTTTTTTCGTTTCTTCATAAAGCTGCATTTTTCTAATCGCCAAACTAGCTGTCGATCCAAAAAGTTCCAGGATTTTAAGTTGTTTTTGAGTAAAATAATCTTCCTTATAAGACCTGACCGCCAATACCCCAATGGATTTATTTCTGTACGCTAGTGGTATGAATATGACTGATTTAATCCCCGATTTTACAGATTCCGCGCGAATTTCCTCACTATGTCCAACAAAGGCTTTCCGAGTTCTGAATGTTTTCCAAGAAAGACCATTCCTACGTGGCCGAGGCAACGGAGGTGTGGGATATGATAAATGACAAACTGGCTCTAACTCACCATCAACCAGAAGCCTGATTATTCCACTATCTCCGTCAACCAACTTTATCGCTTCACTTACAATAGTACGGTAAGTCTCCTCCGGTGTAAGAGGAGCTAAAAACTTAAGGCCGGCTTTGTAAATTTTTTCCAGATCGTTACCCATAAGTTTGTAAGAATACGCCCCATCATACCATTTTTTTACACTTTTTCAACTTATTTAGAGCACAAAAGAGACTTTTTCTTACAAAACCACCTGGAGGAGGTTTTTTAATCTATTTTTTTAATATTGGCACCAAGCGCTAAAAGTTTCCCAACCACATCTTCATACCCCCTATCAATCAGCTCTGCCCGGTTAATAATACTTTCACCTTTAGCTACCAGCGCCGCTAAAACTAGTGCCATACCTGCCCTAATATCCGGAGTTTCAAGGTTCCTGCCCATAAGCTTTGAGGGACCGTACACTAAAACCCTGTGGGGATCAGCAATAGTCATATGTGCCCCCATGCTAATTAATTTATCTACAAAAAACATTCTTGATTCATACATCCAATCATGAAGTAATGAAACTCCTTCGGCTTGGGAAGCCAAAATTATTACAACACTCATAAGGTCTGTCGGAAACCCCGGCCATATATTGGTAATAATTTTTGGGATTGGGTTTATTTTTTTGGCTGAAATAAAGATAGATCCGTTATTGGGGATAAATTCCAAAATCGACACCTTTTAGTCTTCCCGCCCCGGTAATTATAATTAATGAAGAACCAATTCCTTTTATAGAAACCCCCATCTCAACAAGCATATTACAAAGATCGACAATATGAGGTTCCTGTGCACAATTTTGCAAAGTTATAGTAACCGGACTTAAAGCGGCTGCTAAAAGTAAATTTTCAGTAGCAGTAACGGAGGCTTCCTCTAAAAAAATCCTGCAGGACCTAAAAGCCTTATCTCCTCTTTTCCCAAAATATTTCCTGTCCTCTCTTTCAAACTCAAACCCCAAGTCAATTAAGCCCTGAATATGTGCTTCAATACTTCTTTTGCCGATAACATCCCCTCCGGGATGGGAAAACTCGGCACTTCCAAGCCTTGCCAAAAGAGGGCCTACAAAAAGGATAGAGGCCCGAAGTTTTGAAGACAACTCTTCAGGTAAAAGAAAAGAGGAAACTTTTCCGGCGTGGACTTTTATAAAACCATCTCCTCTCTCCGTTTTAACACCAAGGCTTTGAAAAATTTCTAAAAACACGTCTACATCGGAAATATCCGGAACATTTCTAATCACAACTTCCTCTTCTGTTAAAAGAGCGGCAGCAAGACATGGTAAAACCGCATTTTTATTGGCTGAAATCTTAATTTTACCTTTTAACCTGGTTCCACCCTGAATAATATATTTGGCCATCCTTCGTCTCCTTTCTCGTTTACCCCGAGCTTACCGAGGGGCTCAGGACAAGTACCTAGAACTCAGGGTACTTTGAAACAACCTCCTTTACTCTATTGAGAGTTTCCTCTTCCCCAATTATTTTAATGCTTTCAAAAAGCGGAGGGGTAACTAGTTGTCCGGACACAGCCACCCTAATAAGTTGAAACATATCCCCAACTTTAATTCCCAGATCCTCAGCTAATTTCCTGAATGCTTGTTCAAATTCCTCTGCCGTCCATGGTTTTTCGAAGCTTTCCATTGTCTGTGAAATTTTTTCCAGGACATTTTTTTGATTTTCAACTTTTATTTTATTAAAAACCTCTATATCATATTCAGGTTTTTCAAAAATAAAATCAGTCAACGGCACAAAATCAGAAAGTTTTTTAATCCTTTCTTTTACCAAAGGAACTACAGGAGCAATTTTGTCCCTATTTGGATGGTCCACCAAAAACTCCTGCAGTCTTTGAGTCAATTCCTCACCCGACATTTTTCTAATATACTCCCCATTCATCCACTCTAATTTGGTTATATCAAAAACTGCCGGAGCGACATGGACATCTTCCAGTTTGAATTCCAGTATCATCTCCCCAAGATTTAACAACTCTTTACCGGAGGGTGGTGTCCACCCCAAAAAAGCCATATAGTTTAAGATTGCTTCCGGTAAGTAACCATCTTTCCTAAACTCTGACACAGCTTTTGCCCCATGCCTTTTAGATAGTTTCGAGCGGTCAGTTCCTAAAATCAGGGGAAGGTGGGCATATTGAGGGACCTGCCAACCAAAGGCCTGAAAAGTTAAGATATGCTTCGGGGTAGAAGATAACCATTCTTCTGCCCGAATGACAGGATTAGTTTCCATGAGGTGATCATCAACTACATGGGCTAAATGATAAGTTGGAAACCCATCGGATTTTAAAAGCACGAAATCTTTTTGTGTTTTATTGTCAAACTCAATTCGGCGGTTACCTATAAGATCGGTATATGTAACCTTCCCTTCTGCTGGCATCTTAAACCATATAGCCCCCTCGTCCTCGTAAGCCACCCCCTTTTCAACCAGCTCTTTAGCGTATTGTTGATAAAGCTCTTTCCTTTCAGACTGAAAAATAGGTGCCTCATCAAAATTAAGACCCAGCCAATTCATGTTTTCAACAATGTCTTCCGGAGACCCCTCAATAAACCTGCTCCTGTCTGTATCTTCAATCCTTAAAGAAAAAGAGCCATTGTTTTGGCGAGCCACTATGTATGCATACAGTGCAGTGCGTACACTGCCAATATGCATCATTCCGGTGGGAGACGGAGCAAACCTTGTTTTAATCTTAGTGCCGAAGGCGCGAACTTGTTCATCCATAGTTTTCATATTATATCAGCCTTGAAGTATAATGGAACCATCTGCCATGACTTTAACTCAAGCTGCTGTTTGGACAAAAAGGGGGATAATAGGGACTATTGTCTCTATTATCCTGATAATCCTCGCCGTAACAGGTTCTAGGATGTGGTACCAATACCAGCTCTCCCTACGGCCTCCCGTAGAAGAAAAGCCGGAAATGAAATTCGGGTCTTTGCCAAAAATCCAATTTCCACCTTCCGAAGTCACTTCCTCTAATTTCTCTTATTCTATTGACACGGTAACCGGAGGCTTACCGGAAGTCCTAAAACTTATCAAAGTCTATTTTATCCCCCAAACAAGCATCTCTTTACTATCCTCAGACAGGGCACAAAAATTAGCTGAGAGCTTAGGATTTTCAAGCAGCCCGGAAATTTTATCTCCCGCCCGGTATAAATTTAAGGATGATAAAGGAGGGACTCTTACAATTGATTTGACTACAGGTAACTTCCACATCCAAAAACAAATAGAAGAAACTGCCACCGGATCTGCCCAACTTAATACTGCCTCGCCCCCCGGTAGGGAACAACTTGTCACCGAATTTAAAAATTATCTTACCGAGCGGAACCTACTGATCAAAAACATTGAAAACGGTAAAACAAATGTGACCTTTAAGGGCCCATCACCGGACAAATGGGAAATTGCTTATATATCAATTTTACCCCCGGACTGGGATAATATCCCCACAGTGACAGCCTCTTTCAGTCATGGACTGGTTAAAGCAACTGCAAAAGCCGCGGGAGACGGGACAAGCAAGTATATAAATATTGGCTATACCGTCTGGCAACCCGATAAAACAACTTACTCCACTTACCCCCTAAAAACTGCCGAACAGGCTTTAGCTGATCTGCGCTCAGGATTAGGTTTTGTTAGCATAGAACCTGCCGGTGCGCAGGTTTCCATCTCTTCTGTTTATCTTGCCTACTTCCAACCGGAAGATTACTCACCTTACCTACAACCGGTATTTGTTTTTGAAGGGCCGGGGTTTACCGCACTGGTACCTGCTGCCAGTCAAAATTAGAGCTAACCCAATCCAAAAGTTTTTCAGTTTCTCCAAACCTGTTATCACTCCCCAAAATTACAGTCAATATTTTATGGCCATCCCTCTCCGCAAGCCCGACCAGGTTTTCACGCGCCGCAGGCGTTGTACCTGTTTTCATCCCTAAAATACCGGGTAGTCCTAATAATTTATTAAGGTTCTTAAGTGGGTGAATAATTCCCTGATCAATAGAGGATACTGTAACTTCCCGGGTAGAGACAGCCCGGGCAAGCAAAGGATTGCCTGCTGCGACTGCGGCAATCTTTGATAAATCTGCAGCCGAAGAAAAATGGTTCGGGCTATCAAACCCGGCCGGGTTTTCAAAACGGGTATTGGAAAGGCCTAATATTGCTGCCCTATTATTCATAGCTTCCACAAAAGCGCTGACACCTCCCGGGAAATTGGCAGCAATTGTATAAGCTGCATCATTGCCGGAGTTTAAGAGCATCCCATAAAGCAAGCTACGGAATGTAAGTTTTTCATCTACCTTTAACCCCATTGTTGAACCGGATACTAAGGATACGCCTGGGACAGTTAAAATCTGGTTTGGTTGAAAAGTATCCACCGCCACCAAAGCGGTCATAATCTTTGTAGTTGAGGCTATAGGTACTCTTTTATCAGGGTCTTTGACGAAAAAAAGAAAGTCACTATCCAAATCCAAAACCAGAGCGGATGTTGCACTCAGTTGTGGCGGAGAAATCCCTAAATTTTTAGGCAGGTTAATTTTTTGTGCCCCTGCTACATCCAATACAGCCCCTTGAACCACTTGATTATTTGGGATATTTACCGCCGTAGATTTTGTCTGTACTAAATCAACCGCCCGGGGAAGGCCTAAAATAACATTAACCGCCAAGAGTAAAACTATAACTGCATAGAGAATGGGCATTATTTTAAGGTCGAAAGTCTTACATCCACTCTTTCCATATCACGGGGGAAAAGTGTCGCCTCACGGATATTGGCAAGACCCAAAATCCCCTGGGTAATCCTTTCTGACCCGAACGACCAACCTCCTTCGGGAGGCATACCGTAACGGAAAGCTTGCAGATACAATTCACTCTTCCTAAGATCAACACCCCTTTTATTTGCATTTTTTGTTAATTGATTAAGATCATTTAAACGCTGCCCACCGGTTAGCCACTCTACTCCCCTACCGATTAAATCAAAGCTTAAGGTGTGTTCTGGATCTTCAGGATCCGGCATAGTGTAAAAAGGTCTCTTTTTAGTTGGATAATGAGTTACAAAAACCAGCTCGCTCCCATGTTCTTCAAGGGACCATTTACAAATTTCCCGCTCATCATCCGGTGCCATATCCGGTTCTTTCCGATGATCGACACCCGTCCTTTTATAGATAATTTCCTGGGCATCACGCATTTTAATTCTGGGAATAGAAGCCGGTACCTTAGGTACAGTAACCCCATGAAGTTTTAGTGCAGATTCACATTCTTCCTCAACCCGCTTAAAAATATGCTTGATAACATATTCCACCTCATCCATAATTTCAGTCCAACTATCTATAAATCCCATTTCGGCATCCAGTGTTACAGACTCTGTTATATGTCTGGTAGTAACCGAGGGCTCAGCCCTTAAAGTTTTATTAACTGTAAAAACCCGTTCGTAAACTCCAACAAGAATCTGTTTATAAAACTGGGGGCTTTGCGCAAGATAAGCTTTATAATCAAAATACTTTACCTCAAATACCTCAGCTCCACCTTCTGCTGTTTGGGGAATAATTACCGGAGATTGAAATTCTGTAAAATCATGTTTTTTTAAGACCTCGCGAAAAGCGTCAACAACGACCTCATATACCTTAAAAATTGCTTTTACTTTAGGATGCCGCAATGTCAGCCCGCGGTAATCTAAAAGGGTGGGCAGTTGCAAGTCCAAATCTTTCCCGCCCATGTCAAAGGGGAGCTCTTCTGCT
>LCEJ01000040.1 GCA_000997105.1 Candidatus Daviesbacteria bacterium GW2011_GWA2_42_7 | reverse complement strand
CCTGTTTCTATTATTATAAGTATGGTGGTGTTTTTTCAAGTGTCTCTATCTCTATATAATGTACACTTGTTTTAACCAATGATCAAATCAAATGCCAAACAGCTTTACTTAAAAATATCAGTTTCCAGAGATTTGGCAAGTTTTAGAAAGAATTTTTCCATGTCTTTTCGGTCAAAAGGCACCAGTATTGTTGGCATATCACTAATTTCTTTTACTTTAATAAATTGACTTGCCAAGGTCACTTTGTCTATATGCCAGTCAAATTTAATTTTTGCATCTTTAATTAGTTGGTTCAATGAATAACCAGTTGTTTTCATAATAAAGTAGAGGTCAATAAAATCCCTACTGCGAATTTGCATAAATATAGTATGGACTTTATTGACAGCAATGTCATAAAGACTGTCTATCTCTAAATTTTTAAACTTTTTACCTTTATTAATCCTAGGAAAAGGATAATAGTTAAAATCTACCTTCAACTCTTCCTTATCTTTGTAAACAAGTTTATAGCTGACAAGCCCCAAAAACTGGCTTTTTTTAATTTCTACAATGGAAAGTTTCTGTGAGATTTTTCTTAAGAATACATCAATTAGTGATTGGTCAACCTCTTCTTTTTCAGTGAATAAATCAATATCCTCTGATATACGATGCTCCAGATAAAATGCAGAGAGTGCGGTCCCGCCGGTAAAGTAGAAACGCCTGGTTATTTGCTTATCTTGTTGGACCAATTCCAGAAAGTTAAGTTGTTTGGCAGTGAGTATAGTTTTCCCCATAATAAAAACTCTATAGCCCTTTTTTTGTAAGGGTCTAATTTATCTTTAATCTTCGGCCAGGCTTTTTTAACCTCCTTCCTATCCAGTTTTTCGGTGTCCAGGCCATAATTTATTAGCTGGGTAAGCCTCCAAAGTTTATATCCTTCAGGGTTAGCTGCTTTAAACTTTTTTTCGTCAACAGACCAATTATACATAGTCAAATTATACCATTTTGAAGACGGGAAATGTTAGAATTTACCTCATGATCAAACTAAATGCGGCCCAGCTAAGGAAAGGCTTACAGCTTACAGACTACAGACTACGGCAAAAGCAGAAAGCAGTAAGCCGTAAGCGGAATGCAATTTATATTATCTTGGACAATGTTTTGGACACTTATAACATCGGCTCGATTTTCAGGTTAGCTGATGCGGTAGCTGCCAAAAAGGTCTATCTTTGTGGGGGGACGGCAACCCCTCCAAACCCCCGGATTAAAAAAGCCTCCATTAATACTACCGAGTGGGTAGCTTGGAGTTATAAGGAAACTACTGTTGAAGCAATCAATGAACTACGAACTATGAACCCTAAACTGCAACTTGTTGCAATAGAACAGAGCCCTAGGGCAGTCCCTTATGACCAGTTTGAATACAAATTGCCTATTGCATTGGTGGTGGGGCATGAAAGCGATGGGGTATCCAAAGAGGTTTTGGATATGGCAGATGCCATTGTGGAGCTTCCGATGTTCGGGGTCAACAAAAGCTTAAATGTGATGGTTTCTTTGGGAATTGTGTTATATAAAGCTATTGAAAAATTATTGCTTTCGGGAAGGAAATAAGATGGAAGCAAAGGGTAAACAAAAAACGGTATTGTTTATATTTGATGGAGGGGTGGGCGATGCGGTGTTTTCTACTGCGGCAGTTCGTCGGGCTCAATATCATCAGCCGGATACAAATTTTCAGGTGGGGGCGTGGACTGGGGAGCAGGAAGAGATTTTCCGCTCATCGGGCTTACCAGTAACAAGGTTGCCGCATTTGGGGTTGTTCCATAATAGGATGAAACAAGTGGGAGAGTGGCCCGCCTTTTTTAAATGTCTAGTGGAACTCAGCGTCCTTTTACATACTTATGACCAGGTGATTTGTCCTGTCGGGGTAGGTTCGCTCTATCACTTATCCCGGGCTTTTAAGGCCTTTATCCCCGGTGATCGGGAAAGGTTTTTGCCGATGCCTCATCCCCGGGAGGTTATTGTTCCGGATAAATACATGGGTTTTGTTCTTCAGGACAGATTAGACGCTCTTTTAGGGGTAAATAGTTTGCCGTATTTTCCGCCTGAACTGGAGTTTTCAAGTGAGCATTCTGAAACTGCCGATAGGATGTGGGTGGAAACCGGGGTAGACCCTCAAAGATCAGTGGTTTGCAACTTTAAGACCTCCCATCCGACGAAGGACCTTACCCCCTTTCAGGTTGAATTTATTGTTAAATTTATTCAAAGACACAAATTATTGCCGGTGATTGTTAATTATTCACCGGCAGACCAAAGGTTACTGAAGGAAAAGTTTTCCGGTCACGGGTTGGCATTTGCAGCCAATGATTCTGTTTTAGTGATGGGAGAGTTTTTGCGGGTGGCCCGCGCCCATGTGACTGCCGATACCGGATTAGCTCATATCGCCGGAGTGGTGGGAGTGCCTACCCTGACTGTTTTTGGTCCTACCGGCAGGGAAAATTGGGTGTGCCCTTTTCATAAAAACATTATCTCTATTCAGGCTGAAACTCATTGTGAAACTTTGGCTTGTCGGGTCGGACAAGTTTGTAACTACCCAGAGGTTTATTGTATGAGCCATATAGATATGGATGAGTTTGCAGAAAAACTTCACCAACTATTCACCTCTAGTGAACAAACTGGGCGGGGTCGTTGACATTTCCCTTTTAGGTACCTACACTGGATTTACTATATGAACTTGCCCAAAATTATAATTTTAGCTGTCTTTTTCACCACCGGTTTGGTTTTCTCAGTAACGGTTTCGGCTATCGGGGTGCCGGGTGGAATTACGCCTCCTGCCGGCCAAGTTCCCGACAACAGGGGACTTTTAACCCCGCCTGAACAAGCAAGCCCACCGGCTTTACCTGCCGGGGCAATGGCCCGTTTTGGTGACCCTAACCAGGCTAAAGAAAAACTTGCAAGCGCCTGCCAGGCCAAAGAGGGTGTAATCAAGACCAGGTCAAGCAACTTAGAGCGGATGGCCGGTAATATGGAATCTAAATTCGATGCCATATCCTTAAGGGTACAGGATTATTACACACAAAAAGTCTTGCCCAATGGCAAGAAAGTAATTGGGTATGAGACCTACCTCGCGGATATCCAAAACAATAAAGACCAGGTCCAGGCTCTTTTAACCCAGACCAAAGATGGCGCTGCCGGTTTTAATTGTACCCTGGTTGACCCAAAGACCCCGGTGATTAAATTCAGGGAAGACATGAGGGAGACAAAACAAGCCCTAAAAGCTTACAGGACTTCAATTAAAAATCTGATCCTGGCAATAAATTCGGCATCGGGATTTAAGGTAGAGGGGAACAATAAATGAGCAAGGTAATAGTAGGGGTAGTGGTGTTTTTGGTTCTAGCTGTAGCGGTGGTATATTTTGCAGGCCAGAAGGGTTTTCTGCCCTTGAATTTTGGGCAAGTGGGTAATATAGTTTTAGCCCCGGAGATAAAAAACCCTCAAGATTTAATGGATGCGGCAGACGCTTTGGATAGTATTGATTTGGATAGCTTAGATAGTGAGTTAAACCAGTACGGGTCGGATGTTGCCGATTTCTGACTATAATTTTTGTCATGGAGGATATCTTCTCTTTAATTGCTTTCCGCCTCAGCCGGATTAATTTTGCCCAGCCCCTGCCGTATCTTGACCTTTTTTGGCACTTTTTTTGGTCGTCGGGTTTGTGACATATATCCGCCGGTTCCCGGTTTTCAGGGTGGTTTTAGGGACATTGTTTTTGCTGCTCTGCTCCGTTTTGGCATATGCTTTCGGTTTTATCTTTACCGCTTTGGTATTTGGCTCGGCCGGCGCTTTAATCAGTATCAGTTTGCCTTTGATCTTTGCCCCGGAGATCCGCCATTACCTGGAAAAATTAGGCAGATTCTCTTTCTTAAAAAATCCAAATTTTACTGACGGGCAGAAAAAGAAGGCATTTATCAATAATTTGGTGGGAGCGGTATATTCCTTGGCCGAGGGAAAAACGGGGGCGACACTGGTTTTTGCCCGGAAAACCGGGTTGGGGGAAACTATTGAGACAGGAGTTTTAATTGACGCCCGTTTTAGCTCCAAGCTTTTGGCCAATATCTTTTTCCCTAAAAGCCCCCTGCACGACGGGGCGGTGGTTTTACAAAATGACAGGATTTTGGCAGCCGGGTGTCTTTTACCGATTTTGAGGGAGGTGAAGCTTGACCCGCCATATGGCACACGCCATAAATCAGGGCTTTCGATTACAAAAGATACCGATGCGGTGGTAATAATTGTTTCCGAGCAGAGGGGAGAGGTAAGTTTGGCAGAGAATGGAAAGCTCTTAGTCAACCTTCCCCGCGAGCGCCTTTGGCAAATACTGGAAAAACTACTTTAGGGCGTATCTGACCCTATAGTTTGCATCTTACCTCATTTTTTGTTATACTTCCTATCACAATTTGAAGCAATGGCGGTTACTTGTAACCCCAACCAAGGCTTCCGGTTGTTTTATTCTTTTGCACTTTGAAAGTTGTGGTAAGTCTTTTTAGAGTTAAGGGCAGAAATACCCTTTAGATAAATTAGTCGCATAGCGAAAGCACAAGGTAATTTTAAGTAAAGGAGAGAAGGAAAAGCTATGTCTGGTAATCTGGTGACACTTCCCGGCACAGAGGAGATTATTCAGCGGCTTAAGAAGGTCAACGACGATCCCTACCTGGTGGAGAGGTTTTACCCTCTAATAGCCCAGGAGGCCGGCAGGGAACTGTTGCCGCAAGGCATAGTTCTAATGCTGTCTCTTAAGGTGGGGGATTTTGCCCCTACGACGCATACGCTTCAGTTGGAAGCACTCCTTTCTATGAGCATCCCCCAATGGGCGGAAGCTCTGATTGATGATGAGGAGGCTGCCAAAGTAGCTAAGGTGTTGTGTGATGAAGTATATGCTAGGATTAAGGAGGAGCTGGTAGCGATCGGTGAAGAACATAGAGTAGACCCGTTGGTAACCCGGGCCAGTGGTGAAATAGCCATAGTTTCCCGTGAGGAATACCTTGGGAATCTCCATAGGCTGCCTATCTACAACCCCACCCAAGCCGACTTTGAAGCGGTTTGCCCGCACTTGACGCCCGAACAGATTGCCCAGGCTTTCACGCCGAAGCAAAAAGACGAGGATGTCTATGTGGCAGTGCCGCCGGTAAAGGTTAGGCGGGGGTATCTGGTGATCAGCTACAGCTTCGGCGATACACCTCGCTTGGGTCTTGCCTTTTCCAAAAGGACCCCAGCGTCTTACAAATTCAAAAGCCAAGTTCAGCATGACATCTTCTATAAGACAGCCTTTGAGGATGAGGCGATGATCTACGCTGAGTGTAATTGGTGGGATATGCTGGTGCTGGATAGCTGGACAGACTATGGAGAGGTCTACCTGCAGGACCCGATGCAATTGGATTTCAGACTGCGTCCACATACAGTCTGCATTATCCACTGGACGGTTAACCGCCAATGGAATACGCTGATCAATGACCACCGTGCACCGGAAAGCAAGCTGTGGAATAAGGCTTTGGTAGAGATAACCATCGATCCGATCGAAGGGATGGAGATCAAGGGCGGCCGGGGAGGCTTTACAGAGTTTAACTGTGCCTTCTGTGGCTATGGTCTAGGCCTTGCGGGCTGTGAAAATTGCGGCCACACATTCGCAGACGACGGTTTCCGGTGTGGATGGAGTACGCCGTTGCCCCAGAAGATGACCCAGTTGCTCAGAAAAGCGGGGCATAAGTTCAGGAAAGGCCCATCACCTTTTTCGTGGGGAAAATCAAGTTATATAAATCCCATAGTTTGACTTTAGCCTGAATTTTTACTATAATACCCATTGCACGAAAGATCAGGCTTTAGCGCTTTGCTGCTTTGGTTTAGTCTTTCCTGCAACAAAAAAATTTCAGAAGCAAGTAATTGCTTCTTTGCACTTTAAAGTTGTCAAAAAAAGGAGGAGGGGAAATGCTATATATAGCAATTTTCGAAGCAACAAAGTCCTGGTTTATAACTTCCCAGACATGGATCTGGATCCTGGCCGGGGATATTAAGGACTGGTTCTGGGGGGTGATCCCCTGGTTCCTTTCCCCGGGCAACACCTGGCAGTGGGTAGTCTTAGCCTGTTACCTAGCGTTCGTTGTCTACTTTGGGTGGACCGGACAATTCAATGACCTGTCCAAAAACAGGGTGGTGAGAATATTCCAAAGGATCGGCTATGCAATCGTCGGGCCACCTCTGGTGTTTGCGGTGATGTCCCTGACCATTCCGGCCATGCTCCTGCTGTTTTTCTACAGTGGTTGGGCTGTTACCTGGATAATGGTGGGTGCCTTTGACCTGATGGTCTTTCTGGGAGAGATTCCGCTCCGCTGGGTTGGATCCTGGTTTGGTTAGATTGACAACTTAACAGTGTATTAAGGCGCCCCGCACCATACGGTACAGGGCGCCTTTTTCGTGGCGTTTTGGGTCTTGACCCGTTCGATTGTCACTCAGGGTCAACCCAATAAAATTGAGGGGTTGACAAGGCATGATTTTTTCTTCTACGCAGCGATTATTTTGACTATGGCCCTTACTACCAGCCCCCGGTTTTAGGCCTTTCCCTTTCTTCCCTGGAACATCTACCCGCCTTAAGTGTCCCGGATGGGATTATGCCTCCGGCAGCCACAGGGATATTACCAGACAGCCCCTTTTATAACTTTGAGAGGATCGTTGAAAATGCCCAGCTGACTTTTACCTTCGACCCGGTGGCAAAAGAGCAGGCAAGGTTAGGTTTTGCCGGGGAGAGGTTGGCCGAAGCTAAGACACTTATTGAATCCGGTAAAACTGAGAGCGGGGTCTCGGCCTTGGCGGATTACCGGGAGACTATGGCCGATGTAGCTGCCCATTTATCAGGCTTGGCTGCAGGTGGGCCGGCCGCGCAGGAGTTCATTAATAAGGTAGAAGAAACAGTTGCCGCACAGGCAGTGGTTGCAACTTCTTTAAGCCTTACCTCGCCTCCCCAGCAGGCTGAAAGCTGGACTAAGGCTGCAAATGCCGGTGCAGAGGTATTGGATAGGGTAGCTGAGGCTAAAGGTGAGCCGGCTATCCCCGAGGACCTCTCCACGGGCATACAGACGCTTAAGGGACAGGGGTTAATTTCAGAAGAAGAGAGTAATAAGCTCTACAGTTTCAAGAGCAGGTCGCAGGTGCGTGATGAGCTCGAGAAACTCTCTTCTTCCGGCACATTCCCCATCTCCGAGCTTGCCAAGATGGATACGGCGGTAGGAAGGTACTATCCTGAGGTATACGGGCAATACCAGGATAATTTACAAGTCGTAGAGCTTCGGGCATACCAGGGGCTGCCTCAACCTTCTGCAGAGACAGTAAAGGAGATGGCAGCAGGCCGACCTGGCCCAGTTTTACCCGGAAGCAGTGTCAGACAATCCTACCTACAACCCGGTGCCGTCCCCAACAGTTTCACCTACCCCGATACCGGATCAAACTGATCCAGAATCTACCACAGGGGATCAAAGTGTGACACCTTCGCCAACTACTATACCGGGAAATGACCTGGAGAAAGCAAAAGTGTACCTGGGCGAAGCTGGTGGCGCTTTACCTGGGGAGCCGGCATACTTTTTTAAGCAGTTTGGGGAGCAGGCGCGGTATTTTATAACCTTGGACCCGGCTGACAAAGCAGGGCTTAAGATGCAGTACGCCGAACGCCGGCTAGCCGAGGCGAGGCAACTGGCGGAGGATCCGAAAAAAGCTTCAAGCTATGAAGCAACCCTTCAGGCTTACAGGCAGGCAATGGATGATGCTTCCAGCCAATTAAAACAAGCCGGGGAGTCAGAGGATGCGCGGGACATGGCGAAGGATTTGGAAAACCAGGCGGCCAGGCATGAAGCAGTACTCGAAAAAGGGCTTTTGCCAACACCTCTGAAAAACCCCGAGATTATAAGAGAGGCAATAGCCGCCACCGAGAACGCGATGGACCGGAGCGCAGACATTCTGGACCGTCCCGCCTTACCTCCGGTTTTAACTTACCGCCTTGAGGACTTAAAAGCCCAAGGGTTAGTTTTACCTGAGGAAGTAGAAGACCTCACCCGTTCAGGCTCCCGGGAAGAGGTGAGGGAGAAAGTCAGGAAGCTGGTTGAGATTGGGTCATTCCCGCCGGCTGATGCCAAAAAGCTGGATGAAGCCCAGGTAACAGCATCCCCCGCGGATTATGTCCAGTTAGTTGAGGTAAGAAAAGTTGAGGAGCTTCAAGGACTCCGCTCTGTCCAAACAGATTTTGCCCAAACCCCCACCCTAAAAGCCAAAGCTGACGTTTTGAGCCAAAGAGAAAAAAGCTTAACCGAAACGATTGACATCTCATTTATTAGACCCGAAGACCTAACTGGCAGGGATGATTTGAAGGCGGTTTACGATAAACTGGCGGCTAGCAGTTCAGCAAGGCCAATTAACAGAGGTCAATTTGGAGCTCAACTTCCTGCTCCCACAAATGTTGTTTTAACCACTTGTCCTGCTGGTGCTACATTTAAAACAAATGAAGGTTGTGTTTGGGCTGATTCGGGTAACAAAATTAATGATTATGACCAGTATAAATGCTCCGGTGCGGGACAGTACTATTCATTTGCAGCTAAAAAGTGTGTGCCAAATCAGCGAGGTGGGGGTTTTGGAGATGATGCTTCTCCTGTTTGTCCGGCAGGTTATAACTGGGTATGGCAGACCCAAAGTTGTCAAACCTCTGACAATGAAATAACTCCTTTGCCCACTCCTGGTCAGGGAGATTCCAATTCTTGTCCTCAGGGCTCATCCTACCAAGCGCCAAATGGTTGTGTATGGGATAATAATGGCAAAAAAGTTGCTGATTCCACAGATTACAGCTGCAAGAGCAATCAGTACTACTCTTTTAGTCAGTTCAAATGTGTTCCCCAGCCTAAACCGGGTGAGGTTTCTTCCAAAGATTTCGTGCCTTCTTGTAAAGATCCTAATGCTTATTGGAGTTGGTCGGATGGTAAATGTGCCTTGCCCAGACCCATTGAAGGGGGTATTAAGGAAATAAACATTCCCCAGCCTACCTTTGTTCCCCCCGGCAACCCATTCTATTTTGTTAAACAATTTGGAGAAACGGTGCAGCGGACCATTGCCTTTACACCTCAAAGAAGAGAACAGGTTAGTTTATCCCAAGCCAAGGAAAGACTGGCTGAAGCGGCCGATGCCCTTAAAAAAGATGACAAAGCAGGAGTCAAGGTGGCCATTACCGCCTATATCTCGACTATGCAAAACCTAGTGGCGGATGTACCCAGAGAGGGTCTTTCCGAGGGGGCAAAGCAGGAAATTGCCAAAGGCTTAAGTGATGGGTCTGTTGAACAAAGCCTGATGTTACAGAAACTCTCGGCTTGGGCCAAAGAAGGGGAAGACGATTTGATTCAAGCTGCTACCTCGACGCCGATTTTAGGTGTTGATAGAGCCTCTGATATCTTGGGCGATCCTCCTATCCCTGAAGATATTAGGGCCAAAATTGAGGCGCTGCCGGGAGAGATGATTTCTGAGGAAAATAAGAAAAAACTGCTGGAAGCAGATTCCCGGGTAGCAGTTAGGATAGAGTTGACTAACCTTTCAAATGTTGGAGGTTTGGGGAGAGACGATGTGGTATTTTTGAATGATGATTTTAATAAAGTTGATACCGGAGCTCAAGTTGAGCTGGAAGAGCTTTCAAAACTGGCAGATGTTGCCGACATTACCGATCAAAAAGAGCAAATTACTGAAAAAGTTGAGAAGAATGAAGGTATTGTCAAAAAACTTGATGAGTTCCAAAATACATTTGAGGTGGGCAATGAAATCCCGGCGGATATTCGTCCCTACGTCCGGTTGACCAGGATTGATGAGGTTGCGCAAACTGTCCGGCCGGATATAGTAAGGATTGAAGAGTTCCAAAACCGTAAAGACCTTGTTTTGGCGGTTGCAACCCTGCAACAGGAGTATAAGCCCACCAGGCAAGATGTGGGCCGGGTGGAGGAGTTTAGAAGGAGAAACCCTAACGCCGCCTTGCCCTTTGAGTTTGCCCGGATTGAAGCTTTGGCGTACTCCTTGGGTGTAAGGGAAACGGCCGGGCCGTGTTTCTTGCCCTCTCCGCCTTTCCCGGCCAACACCCCGTGTCCGGCTCCGGGCGCAGCTATCCCGATTACCTCATACTCTAAATTCGTTTCACTCTATTCACCGGTAGATGAGACTGGCTATTTCTATGGAAACAGAAACATCACGCCCTCCACTGACAAAGACGGCAATCCTTTAGTTTATGGCCAGGGGCCAAAGCCCGCCAGCCCGGGTGTTTGCCAAAGCGGTTACCACTGGATGTATGACAGCGGGGGCTGGTGTATGTCTGACGGTGGGAGTTACGGGAACTATGGCGGTGGCGGAACCTATACCCCTTCCGGATACGGGTCAGGGTATACCCCTTACAGCCCTTATTACACGGCTCCGGGGGCGTCTCCTGCCACTTCCGGGTATCCGGTAGGGGATGTAAGCCCCAATGACGGATGTCCCTACGGCTCTGACAGTGACGGGAGGGGAAAGTGTATCCCTAATAGTTATCCCGCCTCATCCTATTCATATAACGCCCCAAGTTATTACGGTTCGGCGCCTACTTATTACACCACTAACCCGCCGGCGGGGACTGTCCCCGGTTCCGGTCCTCGTCCAACTGCCTCTGGCCAGTGCCCTTCCGGGTTCCATTGGATGTCAGACAGCGGCGGTTGGTGTATGGCAGATGGGGGGACTTATGTGCCGGGCAGTTCTAATACCGGCGGTTATAATTACTACTCTCCCAATTTGACCCAAAGCAGCTGCGGTCCGGGGTACTATTGGGATGGCCAAGGTTGTATCCGCACCAGTCCTACCGATACCTATGGTTCATGTCGGCCACCCTCCAGTGGTTGTGGTTCCAACTCCTATTGGGACTATGGCAGTTGTTCTTGTAGGCCCTCCTCAAGCCCTACCTCATATTCCGGATCAAGCTCTGGTTCCAGCGCAGGCTGCAGCAATTACCCTTCGGGCGGTTGTGGATCGAACAACTGGTTTGATTGGGGGAGCTGTTCCTGTAGGGCCTCAAGTTCATCCTCAGGTACATCTACCTATACTTCCGGCAGCTCCGGCGGGTCGTCACAACTTGGCATCGCAACCGGCGCGTTCGAAGACGCCTCGATCACCACCGGCGCCTCGTCGTCGGAGTTCGGCAACGCGCAGGGCGGCATCATCAACATCACCACCAAGACCGGCGGCTCGAGGTACACGGGCTCGCTCAACTACGAGACCACCAACTTCCCCGGTCGCTACGGTTCGAACTTCAACATGTTCCAGGGCTCCTTCGGCGGCCCGATCATGAAGAACTTCACCTTCTTCGCGTCGGCCAAGATCGAAGGATCCCAGTCGAGCAACGGCGGCTATGGCGGCTGGAACGAACCGTCCTATGTCCGGGTCGCTGTCGACACGACATACCGCCTCGGCCGGTCGTTCGGAAACATCCGCTCCGACAGCATCGATGTCAGCGTGTATGACTATGCCGTGGTCAAGGGGGACTGCGACAACTTCTCCTTCGTCACCAACGCGGCCAACCCGGATATCCGCGACAACTACGGCTACAAGTGCTCGTCCAACCGCACCGCCACCAACCCGGGTGGCACGTATTACCTGGCCGGCAAGCTGAACTACACCTTCGGCGCCGGGTCACGCGTGGCGCTGAGCTACAATACCAGCGGCACGCAGGCCCGGAATCCCCTGTCGGATGGCCGAGTCGCCGGGTCACAGAGCTTCTCCAATGTCGCAACGCTGAACTGGACGCAGACGTTGACGCGGAGCAGCACCCGGAACATCTCGATCGACGCGTACCTTTCGTATCAGTGGAACAACAACCTCAATTCGCGCCTCACCGCGTCGTCCGAGGCGGGGACCCGCGAGCCGTTCATGGGCTTCCTGCTCAAGCCGCTGAAGTTCGAATTCACCCAGCAGGACTTCCCGCTCGACTCGACGCTGATCTACAACATCCTGTTCAACCGGGCCAGCCGCCGCATCGGCCTGACCGACAAGACCAACACCAACCAGTACAACAGCCTGGGCAACTACAATGGTGGTGCGCCGGACCTGCTCGGCAACCTGTCGGCCGGCGGCGGCGGTGGCAATGACATCGGTCTCAGCTACGACCACGAGAATCGCTGGATCGGCAAGGCCAACCTTGACGCCCAGGTCGACCAGTACAACCGGGTCAAGGCCGGCGTCGAACTCACCAGCTACGACATCGCCTCGATGCAGGGCAGCACCAATGGCTTGACCCCCCTGATGGTCAAGCCGGTGCGTCGGCACTTCTTTGTTGAGGACCGTCTCGACCTCGGCGACGTGGTGCTCGTCGGCGGCCTGAGCTACGACTACTTCTGGACCAAGGCGTGGCGCTGGCGCGACTATCCGCGCATCGCGACCCGCCCGGGATTCAACCCGGACTCGCTCTACTGCAAGGTCGGCTCGACCTCCGTGGACAATGCCGGCAGCATCTGCGCGCTGGTCCAGGACCCGAGCCACAACTACA
>LCEJ01000039.1 GCA_000997105.1 Candidatus Daviesbacteria bacterium GW2011_GWA2_42_7 | reverse complement strand
AGGGTACTAGGGTACTAGGGTACTAGGGTTTAAGGGTTAAGATTAACTTCTTAAGCATACGCAGCACTTCTTGCAGGAGATCGTTTAGATCATCAAAATCTTTTTGGTTCAGGAAATTTAGCTCTTTGGATAGAAGAATCTGAGTTTCTAATTCTGTAGCAGACCCTAAAGCTGTTCTCAAGAATTGAATATATTCTTGTCTATGACCTCTGGAGTAACCCTCAGCTATGTTGGATGGGATTGAAACAGCAGCCCTCCTCATTTGCGAGACTAATCCATAAAGTTCCGATTTAGGGAAATGGATGGTTTTTTCAAACGTAACCCGTGCCAGCTTAAAAGACTCTTGCCAGACAATTAGGTCTTTATATGTGTTCAGCATAATCTTATCTTACTATACCCTGAACCCTGAACCCTGAACCCTGAACCCTGAACCCTGAACCCTAAACCCTTTTCTTTTGTGGATAACCTGGGGAAAACGAGATTAGATTCGGGTTAGGGTTCGGGAGTATATTCGGGTTACAAATTAGTCATCCTGGCTTGGCCAGGATCTATTGAGATTCTGGATGCCCCTTCGACTCCCCTTCGACAAGCTCAGAGTTGCTCAGGGTTACCAGAATGACAATATTGTTTGCATTATTTACAAAGTTTGGTACACTAATAATTAGCGATGGAACGTCCTGACCCCGGCGAGTATTATCTTCAAGTTGTTAAAGATGGTGAGCCCCCACAGTGGCCAAGGCCGGAAGAAGAGTTGGTGGTAGGGAGCCAGCCTCTCGAAGGCGGTCACACCCAATACTGGGCCTACCTTAAAGAGAGTGGCAAGGAAGCCGATGAACTGCCTCATGCCGAAGTTATTGCCTCAGAGAATAAAGCGGAGAAGCAGGCAATCTTAATAGACCAATATGGCCCTGCCGGGGGGTTAGAGTTAGTGCTTGTAAGAGACGGACATGCCTGGGGCAAAGAGCAGTCAAGTATGGATAATTTAGAGGATAATATTTCTTCCCTCTTGGATTTTGCAAATGATAAGTTTAATATGGGTATTGAGCACTTTATGACAACTACCAGAGTTTCGAAAGAAGTTGAAGATAAATTGGATGACCTGGAAGAGGCCGGAGAGGTCACGAAAGAACCAAAAGATAGCCTACAGCCTACAGCTGACAACGAACAGCCAGCGGTAAGCGGTCAACAGGAAGCGGAAAGGCCATCAGAGGTAGAAGACAATCCGGAAGTTACAGAAGAGGATAGCTTGGAAGAGACAGCTTTACCCCATGAGAAAATCCGGCCTGCCCGTCTGGTAAGCGGGTCTGTGGGTGTAGGCAGCAGCCTGTATAAGGGTGGGGCAACAGGTGTGGGGTCATATGCCGGGCATAATAATTCTTCAGGTTCCTCTAAAGCCTGGCTTATCCCGGTGGTTTTAATCCTGGCCCTTTTCGGTGGGGCTTTATTTTTCAAAGATACTATTATTGGCAGTTTAAAAGGTAATCCGGCTCCTACCCCGACACCTGTCACCGCCCTTCCTACCGCCACTCCGACTCCCACCCCAGCTTTAGACAGAAGCCAATACAAAGTTAGGGTCTTAAACGGTACAACCAAATCCGGGGCGGCAGGGACTTTAGCCGAAGGGCTTGAGGTTAAAGGGTGGGGGATACTCTCCAAGGGCAATGCCAAAGACCAGGCAACGGCTCGAACTACCATTAGGGTAAAAGAGGGCCTTCCGGCAGTTGCAGAAACTTTAATTTCCGATCTTGCGCCTGACCTTGAGGCATCAACCGGCGCCAATTTAACTGCCTCGGATAAAGCGGATGCAGAAGTGGTGATTGGAAAGAAATAGTTATTAAAATGAGATACTAGTAACTAGTGGCTAGATACTAGTTCAAAGAACATAGAGTTAAGGATAAATCAATTACCAACTAGCTATCTAGTATCTAATATCTAGCATCTAAATAATATGGCTAAGGTTTTACTTATTGAAGATGAAAAAGCAATGTCCGACCTTATCGCCGTCAAATTTAGGGTTGAGGGTTTTGATGTGGACCAGGCTTTTTCCCTGGGTGAGGCCAAAGCCAAACTTACAACTGGCCCTTACCAGGCGGTTTTGACCGATTACCTCTTGCCGGACGGGAACCTGCCGGATTTTTTGGCCCAGATGCGCCAAAATCCCCAAACAAAAGACCTTCCGGTGATGGTAATGACTAACTATGTAAGCAACACAGGAGGGGCGAATGGACAACCAACCCCAGCCTAACCAATACCAACAAGTCTTAACAGATCTAATTAAAAAACAGATGGTGATGTTGGGCCCCAATGTAGCTTTGGGCCAGGCGAGGAAAGTTGCCGGGCTTACGGTTTCAGATGACGGGACGGTAAGCTCTATTTCCGGTGACCCCCAGGCAGTGCTTTCTGCTGTGGCCAAACAATATATGGCCCTTTCAGGCGCTATTGCCCAGATGACTTTGGAATCAATAATTGCCAAATACCCGGGGATAAAGATTTAGGGGATAGGGTTTAGGGTATAGGGTATAGCTAGAGACAAAAACTATGATAGATATGATCCAATGGATTGCTTTAATAGTAGCTTCTTTAGTGAGTCTTTTGACGCTGTATAACGCAGCCAGGCTGCGCAGCGGGGTTTTGGCTATGTCCACCTATGCATTTGGCGGGGGGATGCTATTTCTTGCAGCCGGGTTTTTCCTGCTTAATTTCCCCTTAGGGGTAAATTTGGAGAGCCTGGTTACAATGTATAGGACATTTTTCCTGATCGGGTTTATCCTCTTAGGCTGGGGATCGTACCAAATCTACCAAATGAGCAGGATAAAATAAATTAACCTAAATAAATCCCAAATCACAGTTTTAGACATTCAAACATTTGGTCATTGATTAAAAATTAGTAATTAGAAATTAGAAATTTTTCTACCTCGTGATACCCGTGGTACTTGTTAACCTCGTGGTACTCTTGTTACACTTAAAACATGCACCCGGTAAGCCTGCTTATTATCGCGGCTGGAAATATTACCCTGGGCTTTATAGCCTGGCGTTATTTTAAAAGGTTCCAAGAATATACCCTAAAACATGCCGCCGAAATTGAGGCTGCCGATAAAGAGCTAAAACGGCGGGTTTTGGAACTTTCAGTCCTGCGCTCTTTAGGGGAGCGGGTTGGCTACTCTTTAGACCTTCGTCAAATCTTAGAAGTTTTAATTGACTCCCTTTCCGGGGTGGTGGAATTTTCAACTATTGCTTATATAATCCCCGGCAAGGAAGGCAGATGTTCCTTAAAAATCCGGGTAGCGGAGGGGGTCTCACGCAGCTTTTTTGCTTCTGTAAAAGAACAGGTACTAAAGGACTTTTCCTCCATGACTGAACAAAATTTATACTCAGGATTGGTGGACGAAACGGTTTCCGGCAGTGCTTTGGATGACAGTGTGAGTTTACCTATTGGATCTTACTTTAATTTACCCATTGTGATTGGAGGGAAAGTGGCGGCGCTGGTGAATGTAGCCTCTTGCAAGATTGGGTTATATGGGGACGAAGAAACGGCAGTCCTTTATACGATTTTAGGCCAGGTCTCAACACAAGCGAATAAATTAATCCAGGTAGTAGAAAATGAAAAAAGAAGGCTATCTGCGATGGTGGCATCACTTGCTGATGGGGTGATGATGGTGGATTTAGGTTTTAACCCGATTGTTGTAAACCGTATCCTGCCGAACTTGTTGGGGTTAAAACAGGTCCAAAGTTTATATGATGTTGTGGCGGCAATCGGGACAGGTGCCGATTTTGAGGGAGCCTTAAGGCATTCATTATCTACCCAGCAGCTTTTAAGGTTGCCTGAAATAAGCATAGGGGAAAAGGCGGTCCAAATTGATTTGGAGCCGGTTAAAGACAAATTTGGGATTGTCCTTGGGGTGGCGGTTGTTTTCCATGATGTTACGGCCAGAAAACAACTTGAGAGATTAAGGGATGAATTTACAGCCATGATGGTCCACGAGCTCCGGACGCCGTTGACTACAATTTCTTATTCTACCGATATGATGCTTTCTGATATTGGAAAGATGACATCTGAACAGGTTGGGGAAAGTATCAAAATTGTCCAGTCTACTGCCTCCCATATGCTGGAGCTTGTCAACGAGCTTTTGGATGTGGCAAAAATTGAGGCCGGGAAGTTTCAGATAGTTAAAAAGGAGGATAATTTAGCCTCCCTGGTCTCTGATACTGTAGCTATGATTAAGCCTATGGCTGACCAAAAACATCTCCAGATTGTACTTTCCGTGGCGCCGGATTTACCCACAATATCTTTTGACCGCAGAAGGATTGGCCAGGTATTAAATAACCTGTTGTCAAACGCTATTAAATATACCGAAACCGGCCAGATTGAAATTTTGGCCCATTCGACCCATTCGACAGGCTCAGGGCAAGCAGGCTCAGGACAAGTAGTTGTTTCGGTCAAAGACAGTGGGGAAGGGATCCCGGCGGAGGATTTGCCGAAGCTTTTTTCCAAGTTTGAGCAGCTTGGCAAGGGGGAAACAGGAGAAAAGGGTGGGACTGGCCTTGGTTTAGTGGTTGCTAAAGGGATTGTGGAGGCCCATGGTGGGAAAATCCGGGCAGAGTCTGAAGGCCCCGGCAAAGGTACAACATTTAGTTTCACTCTGCCGTTAAATTAGGAATTTTTTAGAAATATAAATTTTTCGGGTTGTTCCTGTCCCTTTCCCACATATTTGGATTTAATTGGATATATTGCCTAATTTTAAATAATTCCTGTCCGTTACGAATAATATGTTCGTAATAATTCCGTTGCCAGACGGGAAATTGGGGGTTATCGGAAATTTGATGGATTAATTTTGATGAATTCATTTTTAAAAATCCAATAATTTGTGATAACAACGAACGTTGTGGTTGTGCCAAATGTAGGGGCGCATCATGATGCGCCCTTTTGTCAGGGGGTGATTCGTGAATCACCCCTACATGGGAACAACCGGTAATAATGATGACCATATGTATATGGTTTGGCATAATTTGGCATATATCAATGTCAACAGGGAACCGATCCGTTAACGATTTTATTATCCGATCCACAATTTTCCCGTACCGATTTAAAATCATGGTGGTTTGTTCATCGGGCAAATCGTGATTTGCCCCTACAACGGAACCAAATAATTCCTGCCGGTCTTTTGTACAAATCGTTACAAAATATGCACCATTTGATGAATAATCAAACCCTTTTAACCTGATGGAACGACGGTTTCTGTTCTGCGTAGTCCTGTGATCCCCCCTAAGGTATAATATACCTGTAATCATGAGCAAATTTCAATTCTGGGCAACTTTGGTCACAGCCGTATTTTTAGGTTTAGTGGGTTACTTTCTGGGCGGGGTTTTACCTTTGCCTATTATAGACGGTGAGTCCAGGGCTTTTTATGCCGTCTTAGGGATCCTTTTAGGCCTTTTGATGTTTGCCCGTTTTTCTTCATGGGTTGCCCATTCGGTTGTCACTTTGGCTACCACAGCTGCTGTCTGGCTTGCTTCCGAGGTAGCCAAACAGGTTTCCCGCGCCACTTCCCGGGGGCTGACCCTCCTTCCGGGGGCGAGGCATGAGGGGAATGAACCAAAGTTCTTTGGGGCGTATATTTTAGATACCTCCAGTATAATTGACGGCCGGATTTTGGAAGTGGCTGGGGCAGGATTTTTATTAGGTTTAGTTTTAGTCCCCGGCTTTGTTTTAAAAGAGCTTCAGCAGGTGGCTGATTCTTCAGACGCTATCAAAAGAGCCAGGGGCAGACGGGGATTTGAAATTATAGACCACTTAAAAAAGATTAAAGGAGTGAAGCTTGATATATGGGAAGGGCCGTTGTCACAGCTTCACGCAGGAGAGGCGGTTGACGATGCCTTAATAGCCTTGGGTAAAAGTATCAAAGGGAAAATTATAACCTGTGATTTTAATTTAAACAGGGTTGCAAAACTTAAAGGTGTGACAGTTTTAAATATCAATGAGCTCTCAAATGCCTTAAAGGCTTTGCCTGTGCCGGGGGAAAAACTTAAGATTAAGCTGGTAAGTGAAGGGAAGGACCGCGGCCAGGGAGTAGGGTATTTAGGTGACGGTACCATGGTAGTAGTCAAAGATGCGGCAGATTCCTTGGGTCAAGATCTTGAAGTTGAAGTTACAAAAGTCCTCCAGGGTCCGGCAGGGAGAATGGTGTTTGGGAAGAGAGTGGAGTAGGGACTGGTAGCTAGTAGCTGGTAGTTCGGGTAAGACATGGAAAATTCTAAGATCAAATCTTTTACTGGATTAAATGCATGGAAAGAAGGGCATCATTTAGTGCTAGCTATCTATAAAGTCACAGATTCTTTCCCAAATGGTGAAAAATTTTCACTTGTGGACCAGATGAGAAGGGCAGTTGTATCAGTTACTTCTAATATGGCAGAGGGTTTTTCCAGGTTTAGTAAAAAGGAGAAGCGCCAGTTTTACCGAATGGCGTTAGGGTCGTTAACAGAACTACAAAATCAGCTCTTAATAGCTAGAGACCTTGAGTATTTGACAAGAGACACATTTAACCAGTTAGCGGAGCAGTCTGTATTATCTGCAAAATTAATTAATGGTCTAATCCGTTCTCTGTCTTAAACCCAAGCTACTAACTACCAACTACCAGTCCCAAAACCACTTATCCACATTAATTATTTTTAGTGGAAATGTAAAATATCCATCTCAGTTTAGGTTGTTATAGCACCCTAATCATCATACATAGGCCGGTTAAATAAACTACAGGACTCCTCATTTTCCTCATGAAAAATACTATCGGATCCAAAAGTATTGACAAATAATTTTTGTTGTGATATGGTAATTTTAATGTTCAAAGTTGCCACTCGGAGAAACAGGTTGAAAAGATTCAGTTTGAAGCGGGTGGACCCGTTAGCCGAGCAGGTAAGAAAGGTTTTGACGGGAACGGAGCAGCAGTTAATTTTGATGGTGAGAGGCTGAAAAAGGTTCCTTGGGAGCAGACGGACCAAGGAGCCTTTTTCAGGAAGAGGGGCCCAAAAGGCCCTTTTTGGTACTTTGAAAAGAAATAAGTAACTTAAGTAACCTAGGCCACTTAGGTAACTTAGAAAAAGCCACAAAAAAAGAGCATTTAGATCCGCCAGAGGTGGATCGCAAGGCTCTTTTGTGTGGCGAAGCCACAAAAAAAGAGCATTACTACCGCAGACGGACTCGAATAGCAATGCCCTTTTATTAATTCGAAGATGAGGCGGAACCTCTCTTCATCGAAGATAACTTCAAGAGCAGTTAGAAGTTATATTCTAGATAATAGGTTTTCATAAAAACCCGGTCTTGTCAACCCCTCAATTTCACTGCGAAGCAGGAGCTTTGCTCATTCGGGGTTGACCCTGAGCGACAGCCGAACGGGTCAAGTAGTTGATTTTGGGTTGTGGATTGCGAATTTGCATCTGAGTTTGGGACTGGGAGCTTGTCTTGGGCAGGGACAAGCCCCCAGTCTTGAATTTAGGTTAGGTAGGGCAAATTCTTAGGACAGGCCTGCCCGCATTGCTACGCCCACCCGAAACGCTTCGCATATCGATGCGAGCGGGCAAAGCGTTGCAGGCGGGGACTAGTTCCCAATTAAGATCGTGACCAGGGACTCAAATTCAGGCATATTACTTACATATTTCTTACATCATCCTTATTGTATTATCTAGGAGCTTATAGTAGAGTATACAAACCTGCCCGGATTCATTATGGAAAAAGGATCTTTTAGACGACGCTTGCAAGAGGGGGCAGACAATCTTCCCAGCCTGGGTGCTTTAAGCCGTGCTTTTTCAGATAAAATCAGGCAATTAGATGTTAAGCAGGTAGCCCGGATTATGGGAATCGCTGCTGTTGTAGGAGTGCCTGCCTATGCCCTTTATGAGGTCAGTGGACTGTTTTCCAGCCCCACTCCGCCTCCCAGGGCGGCCGATAACCCTAATTTTGCAGGCCCAACCGCCCTTAGCCTCCGGCCTAAAGTCTCGGAAGCTGTCACTGCTGACTCTTTAGGGATAGAGCAATATGACCAAAATCATCTTGAAGGGAGAATAAGC
>LCEJ01000038.1 GCA_000997105.1 Candidatus Daviesbacteria bacterium GW2011_GWA2_42_7 | reverse complement strand
GCGGTCGAGTTCGGCGATGTTGGTAGTGAAGGTTTGGCCCAGGTTCCCGAGTTGGAATACTGGACGGATACGGCTTTAGGGTCCGGGCAAATAGTATCGGCCAAAAGGAGGGTGTTTTTTGAGACCTTAAACAAAGAGGTAAACCATAAAGAGTTTAGTTTCATCTATCATGAGAATGTTCTTTCGGCAGAGCGCTTAGAAAAATACCTACCTCGCGAGATTGCAGCCTCGGCCAGTTTAATCGGCCCCCATAGGGATGACTTCGACTTCGTCGTCCTGAGCGAGCGGAGCGAGTCGAAGGATCATATTAATAGAAACCTGGCCCAGTTTGGCTCAAGGGGTGAGCAAAGGACGGCGGTTTTACAGCTTAAAATGTCGGAGCTTAAATTTATCAAAGGGTTAAAAGGGGTAATGCCCATACTTTTACTGGATGATGTTTTTTCCGAGCTGGATGATAATCACCGCCATTTTGTGACTTCGGTCATAAACGGCCAACAGACAATCCTTTCGGCGGTAGAGGAGACCCAGGTACCGAAAGAGTTTTTAGAAATTGTTAAGGTGGTGAGGGTGGAGCAGGGGACTATTTGCGCGCTCCAAAATGGGAAGCGAGCCGGGAGAGCTGGTAAGTGATAAAGACAGCCAGGCCGGTGATCAAAATGGCATAGATTAAACGGGATAAAAGCCCCGAGCCGGGGATCCTTGGTTCTATAAAAGCTTTGACAAAATCCTGGATGGTTTGGTTCCAGGCCAAAGCTGCCACTAACCCAAATCCTGTGGTGGCTAGGGTCAGCATTTGGGAAATTAACTCCTGGTGGAATTTTTTATCTTCCTGTTTTTTTACCTGGGATTTTTTGACCATACTTAAAACATTTTATAGTAATTACTCCAAGTTGACAAATATTAAAACGGCGGATAGAATACGTCCGGTATGAGTGAAACCCGCCGGTTAATTGACTCGGAAAGAGAATCCTGGGAAAATGGGTTTTTTGGCCGGGAAGTTCCTGTCCCTCCACCTCCCAAGGCTATTTTAGAAACACTCCGGGTAGCTTCAGGAGAGGGGTTTACCACTCTTGAAGCCCATGTTTTTCCCTTTCGCCCTGTTTTTCCTTCTCGTAAGGTGGCCTTGCAACCTGATGATAAATATCCCGGTTGGAAAATAAAACCAAGTGATTTGTTTTGGGATTGGGTTAAGGCAGGGAAATTAAGCAGAGATGCTGCCAGATTCCCCGGGCCTTACTGGGTAATAGTAGACGGAAGTGACAGATTAAAGTATGACGGCGGCAGACAACTTTATACCGACGATCGTTTAGGGCAGGAGTTGGCACGCTTAAGGGAAGAGGGAAAAATTGCTACTTCAGGTTACTCCCCGGAAGTTCCGCCTGCCTCCCGATGTGCAGTTTCCATGAAAGAAGTCGACCGGGTTATAAAGCCCTTGGTTGCCGGGATATTGCGCTTGGAAAAATATCAGGGCAATATGGTAAAATCCCGAATACCTTATGCAAGGGAGTTTAATATTTTGGGCAATGCTTTTTATCCCCAATGGGGGGATGAACCCCTCATTTGGGAGTTGTTTGAAGATAGATATGACCGTTCCGGTTGCTTTTATGGTGATCTTTCCTGTAGCCCCGGTAACCTAGTATTTACCAGCCATTGGTATGGTCAAAAAGACCCCTTCACCAGTTTCCGCCCCTTAATTGAGTTCCCCTTGGGTTCCTACTGACTTGGCATTTTGCGGGAAATGTGCAATAATTTGGGCATGAATTCTGTGGCCAGATTCTTCATTGCAGCCTTCAAAAATGACCTTTTTATGCCTGGCCTTCTGGTTTTGGCCTATTTAATCTTTATTATCATTGTCCGCGGCTCTGTCCCTACCTCCACCGAGCTTGTAGCAACCTTCGGTGGCCTTTATGCCAAGTACGGTTATGGGATTATCTTCCTTTCGGCAGCCTTGGAAAGTTTAGTGGTTGCAAGCTTTTTTGTCCCCGGGATGGTTGCTATCGCTTTGGGGGCAGTTTTTGCCCGGACTGGCCAGGTGGAGCTTCCTTTAGTAGTGATTTTTGCAGCCCTTGGGGCAACTTCCGGGTACCTGATGGATTTTGTCTTAGGGTCTTTGGGGTTTAGTGATATTTTTAAAAGGTTGGGTTATGGGGGGATAATTGCCAAAGCCCGCAAACAACTTATCCATTCCCGCTCCGGTGCCTGGATTTTGGGCTTTGCCCACCCTAATGTGGCTGCCTTCCTGTCTCTGGCTGCAGGCACCGTCGGGATGAACTTTTTCCGCTTTTTAACCATCGCCTCGCTCTCAGCCTTTGTTTGGGCAACCATTTGGGGGGTGGCGATTTATTCAATAGGGGATGTGGTATTAACAATCTTAACCAAATATTCATTCTTATTGGTTATAGCAATTGTCGCCGGGTTGGTACTTACAAGATTCTTTATGAAAGAGGAGAAGGAATAATGTTTGTCCCAAAATACACGATCACCAACAGGATGCTGAAAAACATCGGTATCATTGATGCCTCAAGGGAGGTTATTGCCAATTCTCCCTTAATTCCTGCCTGGGAAGCTAAGTTTAAAAAAGAGGCAATGGAGCGTTCTGTCCACCACGGTACCCACTTGGAGGGAAATAGGTTATCTTTTGAAGAAGCCCAGGAGGTTTTGGACGGCCAGGAGGTTATAGCCCGCGAGCGGGATATCCAAGAGGTCTTAAACTACCGTAACGTCTTAAAGTTTATTGAAGGCATTGCTACCCAGATTGGCCCGGGCAGAAGGTATATCTTGACAGTGGAGACTATTTTAGAGATCCACCGGCTGACGGTGGAAAAAATTGTCCACCCGGATGTGTCAGGTAAGTTTAGAACGCGCCAGGTGGTTTTAAAAAACAGCAAGACCGGACAGGTATCTTACACGCCCCCCCCGGCGGCTGAAGCACCGTATCTAATCGAGGATTTAACCAACTGGGTCAACTCCGGGGAGTCCCAGGAGGTACACTCGGTGATAAAAGCGGGCATCATCCACTATGAACTGGCCAGGATCCACCCCTTTGTGGAGGGTAATGGCCGGACTGCCAGGGCGGTAGCGACTTTAATTATGTTTTTAGAAGGTTACGACATCAGGAAGCTCTTTTCCTTGGAAGAATATTTTGACAATAACCCCATGGATTATTATCTAACGCTGCAGGCTGTTTCTAACCAATTGGTTTTAGATACCCATGAAAGGGATTTAACTCCCTGGCTGGATTATTTTACGGAAGGGGTGGCAATTGAACTTAATAAAGTCAAAGAACGGGTGAGAAGGATCTCTATGGATGCCAGGGTCAAGGATAAATTAGGGGAGCAGATGACCTTAAATGAGAGGCAGATGCTGATTATGGAGTACTTACACCGCCATAAAAGTATGCAGAATAAAGATTTCCGCAAAATCTTTCCGGATTACTCCGACGATACGGTACTTAGGGAACTACGCTTCCTAAAGCAAAAGGGCCTGATCAAAAAACAAGGCGGGACAAAAAATGCAGTGTATATGTTAAAGTAACCCTGATAAGATGAATGCGGAGATTCCGCGGGTTCTGGTTATAGAGGATGATGATTCTATCAGGTCCCTTTTGGGGGCGTTGCTTGAGGGTGAAGGGATGGATGCCATTTCCTGCAGCAACCGGAATGAAGCCAGGAAATTATTGGATAGTTGGAAGGCAGGAGAAGGGGATCCCGACTTGGTTTTAATGGACCTGTTTATGCCGGGTGACCCCAATTCAGTAAGGGGGGTTTTAGAAGGCGCAGCAAGTTTTGTTGAGGAAGTTTGGCGTTATAACCCCAGAATCCAGTTTATATTGATGACTGCGGCGGCTGGAGTACCAAAGGTCCGGTGGGCGGCAGATGTTGTAACAAAACCATTTGATTGCGACGATTTAATAGGTGCTATCCGTTTGGTACTTGAAAAGACGAGATAGGGGTGGGCACAAAATTTGCTGTCTGGACAAGGCTCTGTTAAGGGTGGTATAGTCGTTTTTACCACTTTATGAGCTGTCCTGATAGAAAAACAGTGTTAGTTGTAGAGGATGATCCACTTCTTGCAGGATTGCTGGAAAATTGTGGGGATGAAGGGTATTTTAAAGTGGACGGGACGGCAGATGATGGGCTGTATTACAAAGTTGTTGTTTTTCCTGATTTACAGAAGGCGTCTTCATATCTTCAGGAAAAATCCCAACAGGTTGCAGGCGTTTGGACCGACTGTAACTTGCAATGCTGCAGCGGGTTGGATTTTGCCAGGGAGGTAAAACGCTTATTCCCCCGGATGCCGGTGGTTATGGTTACCGGCAGTGAGATTGAGGGGAGTGTTGCAAAAGAATCGGGTGTTGATTTGTTTGTGCCAAAACCAATCAATTTAGATGATATCCCCCTAATCAGCCAATCATTACAAATGATCAGAAAGTTTTTTCAGGGTGACCAAAGTATGGTTGGTGGGTTGGGTTTGCTGCTTGCCGAACACAGGCGTTTTGGGTGGAAGCTGCTCTTACCCTAGTTACCTGCTACAACAACCTTATTTTTCTCTTTTTTGGCTTCATATAAAGCATCATCGGCACGGAGGCGTAAAGGCTCTGCCGTATCATCTGCTTTCACTTGGGCAATGCCAATACTGATTGTTTGCTCCCAGGGGAGCTGGGGAAAGTTTTTCTTGACTTCCTCAATAATATCTGCCCTGATCCTCTCAGCTACAACCTTGGCATTTTCCAGGTTTGAGCCGATTAAAAAGACAGCAAACTCATCCCCTCCCAGGCGGCCTTTTAAGTCCGACTCCCGGATATGCCGGGCCATAACCTTAGCATAGAGTTGGATAAGCTTGTCCCCGGCAATATGCCCCAGGGTATCATTAAATTGTTTTAGATGGTCAATATCCAAAGCTAAAAGGACTCCGGCAAGCTGGGGAATACGCTTGATTACCCTTAGCTCCCTCTCCAGGAAGTTAGTGAAGCCTAAATTATTTAAAAACCCGGCTGCCAGGCCGTCCTGGTAAACCCTCTTCTCCATTGCCAGGTGGATTTGGGTAAGCTCCCCGGCAAACTGTTCGGCAGAGATATCACCTGAAATAAGCTTTTGGGCAAGACCCTGGTAATAGGTTAAAAGATAGTTTTGGTGATCCATTTGTACATTTTATACTCAAAATACTACAAGCCGCAACTTTAAAAAGATATTTTGAGTTCAAAATTGTTTAGCGAGAGCTGAAAACTCGAGCTAAACGAGTTTACAACCCTGCCTCAATCTATTACAATCCAAGTGTGATATTTGCAAGGTTTACAGAATACTTAGATAAATTAGAAGCTACATCTTCCAGGTTATCCTTAATTGATATTTTAGCCCAACTTTTTTCGGAAGTTTCTGCTGGGGATATTGCCAAAGTGGTTTATTTAATCCAAAGCCGGGTAGCGCCTTTTTATGAACCCATTGAGATGGGGATGAGTGAAAAGCTGGTGGCCCAAGCAATAGCCAGGGCTTATGGAATAGGTCGCGAGGAAGTATTGAAAGAGTATGAGAAAGTTGGAGATTTGGGGAAAGTGGCTGAAAAACTCAGTGCCATGCGTCATCCTGAACTTGGTTCAGGATCTGAGATGCCGAAACTAGTTCGGCATGACGGTTTGGGCGTGTATGATGTTTTTGAGACTTTATTGGAAATTGCCAAAACGAGTGGGGTGGGGACAGTAGAGAAAAAGGTTAATCTTTTAGCCGGGTTATTGCAAAAAATGGACTCGGTATCGGCAAAACACCTTGCTAGGATCCCTTTGGGGACAAGCCGGTTGGGGGTGGGAGACCCCACGATTTTGGACGCTTTTGCTTTGGCTAAATTGGGTGACCGCAAAAACCGCAAGGAGCTTGAGATTGCTTACAACAAGACTTCCGATTTAGGGTTGATTGGTGAAGTGCT
>LCEJ01000037.1 GCA_000997105.1 Candidatus Daviesbacteria bacterium GW2011_GWA2_42_7 | reverse complement strand
CAAGTTAAACGCCGGTGAGGAAAAGCTGCTTTTGGATTTATCACGCTTAGTTGCCCCCGGGACCTTAGCCGGGTCAGGTGAAGCTAGCTCTTCCTCGGTACCAATCGGAAAATCTAACCCTTTTGAGTAATGCCCCCCAGTAAATCCGGGCGGGTTTTTTTAGTTTTTTCTATTGCTTTTTCTTTTCGCCATTTGGTAATTTCAGCATGGTTGCCGGAGCGGAGTATCTCCGGCACGCTCTTGCCTTCAAAGGTTTCAGGTCTTGTGTATTGAGGGTATTCGAGTAACTGGAAAGTAGAGGATGGAAGATGGAAGGTGGAGAAAGATTCTTCTGTTGTGGCTTCAGGTTTTTTGAGGACGCCTGGGATCAAGCGGACTGTGGCATCTATTACTGCCATGGCCGGGATCTCTCCGCCGGTTAAAATATAATCACCGATGGAAATTTCCTCATCAATGTATTTATCGATAAACCTCTGGTCTACCCCCTCATAGTGGCCGCAGATAATGATTATATTTTTAAGTTCCGACAGTTCCCAGGCTTTAGCTTGGTTAAAGGGTTTGCCTGAAGCGGACATTAAGATAACGTGGGAGCCGGGTTTTTTTACTGCCTTGACTGCAGAAGCTAAGATGTCAGCCCGGAGTATCATCCCCGGGCCTCCCCCGAAAGGCCTTCCGTCAACGGTCTTACGCTCCCCTTCCCCGAAGTTCCTAAGGTCTAAAACTTCATATTCAACAAACTTTTTGTCCTTTGCCCTGTCTAAAATTGAGGTGGATAAAACTTCAGAGAAGATTTTTGGGAATAATGTGACAACAGTGATTTTCACTTAACTTCTACAAGATTTAGGTTAACCCGTAAGTTACTGTTTTCAGCCATGGCGCGGGCGATAAGAAGTTTCCTGATAGACCTTATAGTTTGTCCGGATTTACCGATAACCATTCCCATATCCTCCGGGGCAACAGAGAGGCTTAAATTTACGGTATCTCCCTCTGTTTCTTCGGTGATTTGGACTGCATCTGGCTTAGAAGCTAAACTTTTAACAATATAATCCAGTAAATCTTTCATTATGCTTTTTCCTCAGGCTCTGTGTTCTCTGTTTCAGGTTCTGACTGCGGGTCCTGACCCTCCGGAGTTTCAGTAGTCGGAGTATCGGTGGAATCGGTTACTTCAGCAGATTCAGTTTTTAGAGTATCAGTGGTTTCGGCCTCTTTGGTAGGTTGGTTGGCATCTTCATTATTTTCTGGTTCACCGGCTTGCTGTTCCACCGGTTTTTCTTCCTTTACAGGAGCTACTGGTTCTTTTACTGTCTTTTCTTTCTTGGGTTTACGAGGTGGTCTTTGTGGGGCTTGCTTGGTGATGCGTAAATATCCGTCGGATAAAATGGCACCGTTTTTAACCCATGAATCTATCCGGTCCTGTTTTAATATTATTTCATGCGGTTCGGTTAAGGGGTTATAAGTCCCTAAAAGCTCAATATATTGGCCGGTCCTTTTCTTTCTTTCATCAACAGCCACAACCCTATAAAAAGGGCGGCCCTTGGTGCCTATCCGCATTAACCTAATCTTTACCATAACTTGAGAAGTATAACCGAATAAGATTACTTCGTCAATCTAAGAAGAGCAACTTTAGCCGATTCTTCTTCGGCTTGTTGTTTGTTTAAACCTGTCCCACGGCCGGTTTGTTCACCTTTTATAAATACCCCGACGGTGAACTTCTTAGCATGGTCGGGACCGGTGGTTTCAAGAATTTTATATTTTGGTGAAGTTTGGAACCTGCTTTGGACAATTTCCTGCAAGGTGCTTTTTGGGTCACGGGGGGCACCTTTTTCTATCTCCATAGCAAAAAGAGGTAGAAGTGTTTCTTCAACAAACTTTGTGGCGGCCAAAGTCCCCTGGTCTAAAAAAACAGCCCCTAAAACAGCCTCATAAGTATTGGCTAGGATTTGGGTGTTTTCCCTCCCTCCCGAGGCTTCCTCCCCTTTTGACAATTTTAGGAACCGTCCCAGGTCGAGTTTTTTGGCAATCTTAGCCAGGCTGTCAGTTTTAACTATATAAGCACGGAGGTTTGTAAGGTCCCCCTCTGCGTCTTTAGACCGGGCTTTAAAAAGCCGGGTAGAAACGATAAATGACAAAACCGAGTCGCCTAAGAATTCCAGCCTTTCGTTTGACTCTTTTGCTTCCTTGGATTCATTTAAATATGACCTGTGGGTAAAAGCGGTTTTATAAAGTTGTGGATCTTCCGGCTTTAGGCCAAACCCATCCAAAATCTCACTAAAATCATCAATCATTCCAGCAGTTTATCTTCTATAAGCTCAACTAAATCTCCGATGGTTTTAACCTGGCCTGTTTCTGAAGGGTCCACAATAATGTTAAACTTACGGCTTAAGCTATCAAATAAGTCGGCAACCTCCACCGGGTTTAGCCCCATGTCATCTTTAAACGACGCTTCAAGGTCCATATCGGCAGGCGGGAGGGTTAAACCATCGGCAATCGCTTCAATTATTTGTTGTTGGTTACTCATATATTTTTTAGATATTAGATGCTAGATATTAGATAACTAGTTCATATTTTAACTTTCATCTAGTATCTAGTTACTAGCTAACTCGTTTTTTTGTCCAGACCGTGGACGGAAATTATATTACCCAAGGCTCCGTTAATAAATCCGGGGCTGGCTTCGGTTCCGAACTCTTTTGCCAGTTCAACAGCCTCATCAACAGTTACTTTATAAGGTGTGTCACTAACTATTATCAACTCAAAAATTGCTAAACGCAAGATGGATAAATCGATCTTGTTGATTTTATCAATAGGCCAGGTGGGGGCTGCTTTTTTAATCTCCTCATCAATTTGGGCCAGGTTTTGTATGATCTGCCCGGCTGTTCCTTCATTGGCTTTTTGTGGATTAAACTCCCAGGCAAAAAGGTCCTGCATAGCCTGGATACGTTTTAGGTGGCGTGGGTCCTGGTGGGTCTTCATACTTAGGGCAATTTAGGCTTTAGTCACTACAGCTTTGGATTTTTCCAGGATTTTCTTATTATCAAAAAAACCACATTTTTTACATACCTGGTGAGGTACCTTCATCTTTTGGCAATTACTGCATTTTACAAGCCCTACACTTTTTAAGGTAATAGAAGCACGCCTGGTGCGTTTGCTTGCTTTACTATGTCTTTTTTTCGGTTCTTGCGGCACGGTTAGTTATGGGTTCATAGTTGGTAGTTCATAGATATTTTTACTATGAACTCTGAACCATGAACTACTTACTCCTTCAGTCGGGCATTATTTCTTTTAGCCCGACGCCCAATTTTGCCTTAATTTCAGGGTATTTGTCAAGGTTTGGGCTTATGCCAAGTATTTTTGAGGCTGCCAATTTGGTACTTTCAATAAGCGTTAGGTTGGATAAATCGGCAATTTTTAGGTTCCACTGCCCTGATTGCAAAGTCCCGAATATTTCTCCGGAACCGCGGATTTTAAGGTCCAGTTCGGCCAGTTTTAACCCGTCGTGGATTTTTTCCAGGTTCTTCAGGCGGTTTACAACCTGGGGGCTTTCTGTTTCAGCGAAAAGAAAAGTAAATGACTGAAGCTCTCCCCTGCCGACCCTACCCCGTAGTTGGTGAAGTTGTGCCAGGCCAAACCTCTCGGCACCTTCGATAACCATAATTGTGGCGTTTGGGACATCTACGCCTACCTCTACTACAGAAGTAGAGACTAAAATATCTACTTCGTGATTTTTAAATTGATTAATAGCGGCTTCTTTCTCCTTTGATTTTAACCGGCCGTGCAACAACCCAAGCCTTAAGTTAGGGAAGATATCTTTTTGCAGCTTTTCATATTCTACCTTGGCGGCTTTGGCTGAGATAAGAGTTTCGGATTCCTCTATTAAAGGGGTGATGATATAGGCTTGCTGGCCTTGCTCTACTAAATTGGAAATAAATTTATAGGCATCGGCACGTTTAACATGGGGTACAAAATGTGTTCGAACAACTTTTCTACCCAGAGGCATTTGGTCTATGATGGAAAGGTCCAGGTCCCCATATAAAGTTAAGGCGACAGTACGGGGTATAGGGGTTGCAGTCATAGTTAGAAAGTGAGGAGATTTCGACTTGCTTCTTAAGATACTTCTGTGTTCTACCCCGAACCTTTGTTGCTCATCAATAATTACCAGCCCTACATTGTCCAGCTCTAATTTACTGGACAACAAAGCGTGGGTACCTACTATAACGTTGCTGATAGCTGACGGCTGACGGCTTACTGCCTTTTTACTGCCTGTGTAGATACCTATTTCAATGCCAAGTGGACCAAGAAGCTTGGATAAAGTTTCGTAGTGCTGGAAGGCTAAAATTTCGGTAGGGGCCATGATGATTGTGCGCAGGTTGTTGGTGTGTGCCAGGAAAGCTGCAATTGCTGCAATTACTGTTTTCCCTGACCCTACTTCTCCCTGTAAAAGCCTGTTCATAGGTTGGCTGCTTTTTAGGTCGGCAATGATCTCTTTTAATACCCTTTCTTGTGCATTGGTTAACTTGAAAGGCAACTTTTTAATAAAGCCTGTAAGTTTGCTTTGGTTAATTTTCCAAGGCACTACCACCTTTTTTTCTTTCCAGTCAGCCTTTTTCATTTGGGTTTGAAGATGGATATAAAAAAGCTCATCAAAGGCAAGCCTTTCCGTAGCCTTTCGGACTTGCCCGAAATTATCCGGAAAGTGGATTTGCTGCAAGGCTTGGGCTTCCGGCAGCATATTGTCCTTGATATCTTCCGGCAGGGGGTCAGTAATTTTAGGAAGCACTGTGGGCAAGATTTGGGAGATTTTATACCTTAGCCATTTGGAGGTTAAGCCATAAGTTTCCGGGTAAACAGGGACAAGGCGGCCAGTGTGGATCCCCAACTCCCGAGGTTTAAAATTTTCAACCTCGGGAGTTTGTATTCTCTCCCAAACCGGGGAGACCAAAGAGATCTTACTACCCTTCCTATTTAGTTTTCCTGAAACCTGTAACCTATCCCCTGCCTTTAAATTTTTGGTAAGCCAGGGCTGGTTAAACCAGACAATCTCTACTGTTCCCGTACCATCATTTAAAATTGCCTGGGTTAGAACTTTCCTAAACCTGGTATAAGTATTTTTAATAGACCAAAGCTCCCCCCGGAAGGTAGCTGTCTCCCCAATCCTCGTTTGGTCTAAAGGTTGGGTGGCAGAAAAATCATCATACCTGAATGGGAAATGGTAAACTAAATCCTCAACCGTAAAAAGATTTAGCCTGTGTAACCTGTCTGCCAGACTCGGTCCAATACCTGAAAGTGAAAGAAGTGGTGTTTTTAACTCCATGAGGGAATTATACAGCAGTTAAGGTTACTTTAATTTCTCAAAGTCTTCCGGAGAAAGTTTTATGTCATGAAGAATTGAACGAAGAAGTCCAAATCTCTTGATGATTTTAATAAGCTTCCTTGCTTTAATTGGGGACAAGCCGCTCATAAAGAGAAGCTAATATGGATTGGCATATTAACTACTCCCAGGAAACGGGATTTGTTTTCTACCTCAGAAAAATCAATTTTTTCTTTATATTTTTTATCCTTTTTAGCTACCTCAAGACAAAGTTGGATTACCTCTTCTATCCCCTTGACTGCTTCTTCATAAGTATTACCTTGTGTGTGACATCCAGGAATTGCAGGGACAGAGGCCACAAAAACTCCATTTTCGTCCTGTTCAATTAAAACCTTAAATTGGAGATCTTTTACTGCCTTTTTCATATGTTAATTATACCACCAAAGGTGTCTTAAGCTCCATGAGGGAATTATATAGTATAAATGTCTTGCGCGGGGTTAAATTTCCGAGTGTTGGGCACATAGGCATAGACCAGTTTACCAGGGTTATTAATCTGGATTAACTTCCCAAACTGCTCCCTGTATCTACCCTCGTTGGTATCAACTGGCCTGTGCCCAATAATCCAAAATGCTTCATTGGGGTTCATGCCAAGGTTTTCTAAATTTTTATCAACCGTTGCTTGCTTTGCTTGTTCCCAACCTCTGTTATCTGTCCAAAGAAGATCTTTGATCATACCTCTATCGTTTTTCTGGCGAATTATCTGCGGACTCGTTGGCATATTTGTAAAATCCGGAGATAGCCTCTTTTATATCATCATGGTTTCCTCTTATATAATGGAAATTTTCCGGAAACCTAACTTTTAAGTCCATAATCATTTTCATCATTCCTAAAGATCTAGCCATCTCTTCGCTTATCAATCTATTCATTTCTTTGTTACGAAGTTCGTTAACTTGCTGACCAGGAGGGAGTTGATCTAAAAGCTTGCTGTATTCAGTTTTGACTACATTACCTAAGGAGTCTTTCTTTGTTACCAGACGCCCGTTGGAGTCTGTCTCAGTTGCATAGCGAGATGGTTCCCAATTAGCACGTTGCTCAGAGTGCATGCCATCACCCAGGCAGACAATATTAACCCTGCCTTCTTTTAGTAAATCAAATATTTTCTGTCCTGAATAAGGGCCTTCCTTAACCTGCTGGTTTAAAACCTCAACTAAAAAGTTCTTTCTGGCGTGTAAATCCGGAATAATAATTGCGGGAATGTCTTTAAGCTCTGCGATACCATCTTTTCCTTCGAGGGTTTTAAGGGCATTATCAAGAGACCTCTCGTAAACTTCCTTATTTTCGAGGTTGTCACGGTGAGCAAACTGTTCCAAGGATTCAAGGCTACCTCCAACATTTTCCTGTGTGTTTAAAGTTATATCGGCTGAATGATATGCATCAAAGGTAGCTTCCGGCTTGATTTTTTCGATTGTAGCTTCTCCATACTCTTTGACCGGGTTATACCGCAGCTCTCCCAACTTATAACCCAACTTTGGTGCCATTTCTTTATAAACGGCGTACAGCTCTTTTTCGTAATCTGTCATTCCTTGAGGATTCATTGGAAATCCCATGGGAGATTTATTGGTGCTACCATATTCTAAAAGATTTAACGTGTCTCTATCAAAATCAGGATTTTCCAGCCCCCACTCTGCCTGTATTTTGGAAGCGTATTCGTACACCTCTTCAGGAGATGGATTATATGTAAGACCAGGTTCTGCTGCCTCTTCTCTCGGAGCTGTGATTGGTAAGGCGTTGGGTACTTGGGCTGCTGGTCCCTCTGCGGGCTTTACTACATTTGCTTTTGGAGGAGTTTCA
>LCEJ01000036.1 GCA_000997105.1 Candidatus Daviesbacteria bacterium GW2011_GWA2_42_7 | reverse complement strand
TGGGATACGGGAAGCACCGATAAAACCGTGGAGATTATTAAAAAGTTAAAGGAGGCAAAGCCGGATAAGATTGAAGTTAAGAAGGTTGGCGAGGTAGATATAGAAGAGTTTACCAAAGTACGTCAGGCTATGCTGGATAAAACGGAAAGTGATTGGTTCCTAATTGTTGACGGGGATGAAGTCTGGTGGGAAAAATCCATAAGGGGAGTTGTTGATTTAATCCAAAAAGAGGGGGACTCTCTGGAGACTATAGTTTCGCCTTACTATAACATTGTAGGTGATATTTATCATTACCAGGACCAGTCAGGGGGTAATTATCGGATTGATGACAAAAAAGGCCATTATAATATCCGGGCAGTGAAGCGAACTATCCCTGGCTTGCATTTAGAAAAGCCTCATGGCCAGCAAGGATTTTATGATAAAGATGATGTTTTGATCCAGGAACGAAATAAAAAGGGACGAAAGTTTCTCGACTTTCCCTATCTTCATTTTACCAATATGAGAAGATCTTCTTCCCGGTCTTTTGATATTTCGGTTCCCAAAAGAGATAAAAAATTAAAATATGAAATAGGCATGCGATTTCCGGAAAATTTCGCTTACCCGGAAGTCTTTTACGGGGATAGGCCGGAAATTGTTTCGTCACCTTGGGAGAAAATGCCTTTTGTGTATCAAATGAGGGCAATTTTGGAGACTCCGTTTAAAAGAATAAAGAGAAAGCTTGTACCTTCAAAGCCGGGATATTAAATCTTTTGCCGTTTTTGGACGGTAATCGAGCCAAATTTCTCTTCTTCGATTATTTTTGTAAAGTAACTTTCTTCCCGGAAAAAGTTACTCCGAAAGCTTTCCCGGATACCCAAGGTGGGCTCAATGATCAGGAATTGTAAATCAGGGAGTTCCGAGCGGGCTTTTACTGATTTAAGATTTCCTTTATACCCTTCGGCTGCATCGCCTCCGTAAGTTGGCAAATAGTGATATTTCCCTCTACCGTACCACTCAAACAGATAGCTCCAGGTAGTATTGACGTTTAGGGGGATGGTCAGGGCGTTTATGGAAAAATGTTGCCCTGAGGCTTGGGAATAGATATAGTCTAAAACCCTCTTTTGGTTTGAGACAAGCATCCCAGGCTGGATTACCATGTCGGAGTTTACGCCGGTTTTATTAATAGTAATAATCTGGCTAAAATTGTTTGCCAAAACCAGAAGAAGTAGTATTGCTCCAACCAGGAAGTTTTTTTGAATTAGAAGGTTGAGTAGATAGGAAAAATCTATCAGTAATCCGACTGAGGCGGCGGCGGAATAATAATAGCTGGGGACACCGGATAAAAGATAAGGAGTAAGTCCTCCTAAAAACCAAAAACTTAAAAAGAGCAGTTTTTTCTGAGGGTCTCTTTTGGTAATTGAAACAGCTATAAAAAGCATTAATCCTAAAACAGCGATAATTGGGGTAAAGCGGTAATCGGCAATAAAAATGTCATGGAAAAACCGGTTAATAATAAAGAGCGTTTCTTCTGGGTATAGGGAAACATAAGAAGAAGAGCTGGAAAAGAAAGACAATAATGGATGATATTTTAATTCGACAACGATAAATGTCGATAAGGTAGTAAGCAGTGTTACAAGAGAAAAGAGGATAACCTTAAATTTTGGGATTTTAATATCTCCCCGATAAATGAGGAGGATTAGAAGGAGAGGAAGGATTAGTAGGATATAACCGTAGTGTAACTGTATGGCAAGCCCCCAGCCTAAGGCTGATAAGATTAATCCTCTTGCGTCTTTTTTAAAAAGGAACAAGGCTAGTCCTAGGTAAAAGAGTAAAACGGGAATTACGGCCAGGGGTTGGTGGGAAATAAAGAGGGAGTATTGGGTCTGTTCATAAGAAAAGGCGAAAAGCAGGGCAGCGATGATACCCACTCTTTTGTTAAAAATTACAGATGCAGCCAGGAAAGTTAAAATTATCCCAAAAGAATTAAAGACTCGAAAGAAGGCGGAAACTGCTTCAGGGTTGTTGTTAAATAAAAAGTAGATGGGGGCATAGATATAGAAAATTAAAGGCCCGGGGAAAATCTTATCGCTTAAAAATGAAGGCGGGCCAATAAGCTTAATATCCCCCTTTAAGATCTCTAGGGCGGTGTAAGAATCCCTGGCTTGGTCATAAGCAAAGTAGACATTATCAGGGAAATAAAGAAACCTTATTGCAACCGCCAGCAAGAAAATTAAAAAAATTAGGTAATTCATTCAGGTGCTATTATTTTAAGCTAATGGTGATTTTAAGCGCAAGGAAGTGGTCACAAGCCTTAAAAAATGATATCCTCATCACAGTGCGTAAATATAGGACAATTATCTTGCTTTTAGGAATTTTTCTTTTAGCTTTATTATTGCGCTTTTTGTATTTCCCACAAAATATATATTTCGGGTTTGACCAGGCGCGGGATGCTTTTGCGACGCTGGGTATTTTAAAAGGAGACTTAAAAATTGTCGGCCCTCCAACAGGTGTAGAAGGGTTATTCCATGGCCCGCTTTACTATTACCTTTACGCCCCCTTTTATTTTTTATCAAATGGTGACCCGGCATATGCTGCCGGTTTCCTGCGGGTAGCAAACGCTTTAGGTGTTTTTCTTATTTTTCTTGTCGGGAAAACAATATTTGATAAAAAGGTTGGGTTTTTAGCAGCCTTTCTTTTTGCAATTTCTTTTGAGCAGACACAATATGCTCTATATTTTAATCACCCTTCACTTGCGGTATTATCCGTGACTTTGTTTTACTTTGGTCTTTCTCTGCTGCTTTTTCATAAACAGCAAAAGGGGCTAATACTTGCCTTATTGGGTTTAGGGCTCTCCTTACAGTTCGAATTTGTCTTAATCTATTTATTTTTTACTGCTTTAGTTTTGGGGATAGTTTTTCACAGGTCAATTCCAAAGGTTAGCTTGAAAGTATTTCTGGTCTCTTTGGGTGGGTTTTTGATAACAACATGTTCTTTTATTTTAGCTGAGGTGATATTTAATTTTAGGGTTTTAAAAAACTTGACCTCCATAGTAGGCGGAGCCGGTGGGAACTTCTCGGTTTTAGACAACTTTTATATTTTAATAACAAGGCTTGTTAGCGATAATATTGTCTCTCATAATTCCGGAACAGTACTGGCTCTTCTATTTTTAACAATACTTTTCCTGGGCTTCCTTAAAAACAGCAACAATCGTCCTAAATTAATTTTCCTTTTGATTTGGATACTGGGTGGAATAATTCCTTATATAAATAATAAATCCCAAACACCTTTATACTATTACAGCGCCGGGGCGGGTGTGGGTCTCTTGATTCTTTACAGTTTTTTTATTGACAAGGTTTGGGAAAAGGCTAAAGTTTTGGCGCTGGTTTTAATTTTAATCCCTATAGTTTCAAATTTAAGTTTAATCAGGCAAAATAATCCCGGTGGGGTTATACCTACCATCAATGTGCAATCAGGGATGCTTTTATCCGATGAAAAGCAGGTAGTAGACTATATTTACAATAGTGTTTTGGGTGATAAATTCTCGGTTAGTGCGTTGACTATGCCTTTGCAGGTTAACACTACCTGGAGCTATTTGTTCCAGTGGTATGGACAGAAAGAATATGGGTTTCTACCTGTTTGGGGCGAGAATACTGCAGCAGGTTATCCAGGAAATTTAAAGGTTATTACGGCAAAATCAACCTTACCTGATACGAGATTTTTAATAATAGAGCCAACCAGGGGAATTCGCCAGGGTTTGATTGATAATTTTTTGAGGGAAGAAGGGTATTTTACTAAAGTTTTGGAAGAGAAGAAGATTGGAGAGTTTATAGTCCAAAGGAGGAAGCCCTTTTGAGGACTGTTTTTGCAGCCGTTCTGGTTTTATTTTTACCAATAGTTACCCTTCTTTTTACCGGACATCATGGTGCTGCAGAAAAACTTTCGGTTGCTGTTTTTGTTCTGCTTTCCGGGGGTATAATCTATACGTTGCTTTTACATGATGAAAAATAACATTAAATTGCTGGTAATTTTGTTGGGTTTTGTTGTTCCGTATATTTTAATTTATAGAGCTTTTTTTGTTAGTGGGCCTTTAGCTTTTGGGGATGCCCCTTATTTTTATCCGGAAAATTTAAAAGAGCTTTTAAACCTACCGTTTTTATGGAATTTTAAGGATAATAACTTCGGTGCCCCACAGTATTATATTTTATGGCTTTATATCCCGACTTTTTTGTATGGGGTGTTAAATAATACTTTAGGGTTAGGCAATGACTTTTTAATCCGTTTAATCTTTTATTTCCCGGCTACTGTTTTAGCAATTTTCGGTGCATGGAAATTTATCGGTAAGTTCACCTCGGATTTGTGGGGAAAATTCCTGGGGGCTTTTCTCTATGGGTTTAATACTTATTTTTTAATGCTTTTGGACGGAGGTCAGATGGGTGTGGCTTTAGCTTACGGGATTTTTCCTTTGACTGCTTTTTACCTTTTAAATTTCTTAAGCAGTTTAAATATTAGAACTTTTGTTTTTGCCCTTGTCAGCTTATTTGCCCTGGTAAGTGCAGATGTGAGGATTGCTTTAATTTTAATTTTCTTTGTTGTTTTAGTTGGAGCAGTGGGTGGAATTACAAGGGTAAATGAAAGGTTTTTTAGTATATTAAAAGGGTTTTTTGTTTTAGGACTATCAGTTGCGGGTTTGAGCGGTTATTGGATAGTTCCAAGTATTAGTTCAGGGTTAGGAGGATTAGAGAGATTAGATGGATTAGGAGAGGGGGCAAATTTTATTAGTCTCAGCAACGCCTTATTCCTTTTTCAGCCCCATTTTCCGCTTAACCAATTCGGTATGATTTTGCCGATTCCCTTTTATTTTGCTTTTGTCCCAATCCTTATTTTTGGGGTTTTACTTTGGGAGAATGATAAGCCCCGAAGAAAATTTACTGCCGGCCTTTCACTATTATTTTTGATATTTGTTTTTCTCGCAAAGGGAGGGAGTGAACCTTTGGGAGGAATTTATTTATGGCTTGTGGAAAATATCCCCCTAGGCATCTCATTTAGGGACTCCTCGAAGTTCTATATGCCGCTTCTTTTAATGGCCGGGTTGCTCCTTTCGTTTACTGTAGGTAGTTTGAGTGTCTATATCAAGGGCAAGTGGCACGTTTTGGTTACTGTGTTGATATACGGATTTTTGTTGGGGCTAATTAGCCCTGCTGTACTGGGGAATTTAACGGGGGTTTTAGGAAAAATTAACAATGAACCGTATCTGCAACTTTACCAAAAACTAAATGAAGGTGATGAATTTGCCAGGAGTTTATGGTTTAGGGAACGGCCACCTCTTGCCTTCGCAGATTGGGAAAAACCGGCGATTTCTGCAGACCAGCTTGTTAATGAACGGCCCTTTGCCTCTATGAATACCGGCAAGTTTGATTATTTTAACTTTCTGCATTCACCTCAAGTTAATTCCTGGTTTAACCTTTTAGGGATAAAGTATATTCTTTTACCGGGTGATGAGAGAAAGAAAATATGGACACAGGAAGATTTGGAGGGGAAGAAAGAATTATTTTTGCTTGTTGGTTCCCTGCCCGGCCTTTATAAACTGGATGGGCTGACTTTTCCAGCTTACCAATTAGATAATGTAAAACCGCATATCTTTGCCCAAAAGAAAGCTGTCTTTGTAGTAGGTGGTGAGGATATTTATACCAGTTTAAATCCACAAAAGGATCACCTCGGAAGCCAAGGTTTTGTGTTTTTAGAGGAGGGAAGGGTTGACCCCAGGGTTTTAGACCAGGTGGATTCTGATGCCGCGTCATTAGTTTTTTTAGGTAAAGAGCAGATAGATTTACAGATGACTTTTTTACAGGATAAGATGATGCCTATTGAAACTGCTGTCTTAAACCAGTGGCAGAGACGCGCAAGCGGTGATTACTTAACTTGGAGGTATGATTTATTAAAACAGGGGATTGAGTCAAGGGAATTTGATTTTGGCCGCGGGGTTGCTTTTTCCACGGTAACCGGAGAGAAAGTTAAGTTTGAGTTGAGTATTCCCGAGAAAAGCAATTATTATTTGGGGTTAAGGTATACAAATGCCACAACGAGCGCAGGATTGAAAATTGTATTACCGGGCATCGAAAAAAATGTTTTAAATAAATACCCGGAAAAATTCAGATGTGGAAGCTGGCAGGCAGGCTTCAGAAGCAGTTGGTAGATTCAGGAAAATTGAGGTTGGTGAGAAGCTGGAAGAAAACTTTCTCCCTGTTAAGGCCACACAGATAAACCCGACAGAGTATAAAATTGAGGATATCCCCCAGGATGCAAAGTGGCTGGTCTTTTCCGACCACTACAATCCCGGATGGAGATTTAAAAGTGGCGATAGTCTAAATTTACCTTTTTACGCTATGATAAACGGCCTTTATTTGCCGGAGAAAGCAGAAGGGGCAACCTTATACTTTTTACCACAAAAGGAAGTTGGGAAAGGTATCCTGGTTTCTGCCATCTCACTTGGTTTAATTATCTTGGGTCTTTTATACTTTAGATCCAGAGGGAAGAATTAATGTCTAAAAAATTAACTGAAATCCATGAAAATGTTTCGCCGGACCATTACGATACAGGGATTAAAAACAATATTTTCCAAAGAGTATGGCATTTTACCCGTTTTAGGGCGTTGTCTAAGATGACGGAGCCGGTGGATGGAACAATTTTAGATATTGGGTGCCACAGTGGTTTATGTACAGAGAAGATTATGAGCTGGACTCATCCAAGGGAGGTCTACGGGATAGACATTTCCCCAACAGCGATCGAAAAGGCAAAACGCAGGATAAAGGCAGGAAAGTTCGTTATTGGTGATGCGCAGGATTTACCCTATGAAGGGGATTTCTTTGACGCTATTTTTTGTCTGGAGATGCTTGAGCATGTTGATTTCCCTGAGCAGGTTTTAAGTCAAATCCACCGTGTTGTGAAAAAAGGGAAATGTGCCCTGATACTTATCCCTACGGATAATTTATTATTTAGGACAATCTGGTTCTTATGGAATATCCGCCATCCTGTCTGGAAACATGTGCATGTGCAAAGTTTTAAGGAAGAAGTTTTAGAAAAAATGGCAGAAGAAGCAGGTTTTAAGGTTGAGAGAGTTGAGAAGTTTAACTTTGGCATGTTAAAAATCGTAAAATTAATAAAGCCATAAACGAAGTTTGAAAGTTTCACTGGAAAACTTCGTTTTCAAGTTCAACTTATGAAATGTTTTATATGTGATAGTGAGGCAGGTCTTTTTTGTAAAAAGGATAATTTTTTAATCTATAAGTGCGGTACTTGCGGCAGCGGTTTTACGGAAGGTTTGGAAATTAAAAAAGGCAGCTACCATAGGGATGAAGTATACATTGGGGGAAGAGACCAGTTTGTAAATATTTTCAGAAGACGAGTTGAGCTCATAAAAAAGTATTTTAAAGATCCCGGAAAAGTTTTAGAAGTTGGCTCTTCCATAGGGACTATGCTTTCCATATTTAAAAAAGACAGTTGGGATGTAAGGGGAGTTGAAATTTCTCCGAAAGCGGCCAGGTATGCCCTGGAACATGGCATTCCCACAACGTATTCAACTATTGAGAAGGCTGATTTCCCGGAGGAGTCATTTGATGCAGTGATTATAAACCACACCCTTGAACATCTGGAGTCTCCGAAAGATGTAATTAAAAAGGTTAACAGCTTACTGAAAAAAGACGGTTTGATTTTGATTGATGTGCCAAACTTCGGCAGTTTGTCGGCACAGATGCAGAAAAATAAATGGCTTTATCTTTTACCTGAAGAACACCGGTGGCATTTTACGGAGGAGGGTATAGAGAGGCTTCTTTCTGATAACGGCTTTAAGGTTATAGAGAAGTTTATGCCTTCCGGGGTTTTTGACTACGGTAGTCCCATGCTTGAGTTATGGCAGGCTCTTAAAGGTGGAAAGAAGCGATTTTTCAAAGATTTATTTATGGCTGTGCCTGCCCTTATTTTAACAATGACCGGAAAAGGTACCAGCCTGACAGTGTTGGCGAGGAAAAAATAATGGTAAAAATATTTTTGCCCGTACTTTTATTGGTCCACCTTGTAATCTTAAGCCGACTTACTTTCACGGCTTGGCCGGAAATGCTTTTCTACCCATACTTATTTTTAAACGGTTTTTCTTTTTATAAGGATTTTATAATGCCATATCCTCCGGCTTTACCTTTGTTCCTTTCCGGAATTTATAGTCTTTTTGGGGTAACTCCCGAAGTTTTAAAAATCACGGCATGGATTTTAATACTTAGCACTGATATTTTATTGTTTTTGATTTTAACAAAAGTTCTTAAGTCCGGGTTTTTAGCTTTGCCATTTTTGGCAATTTATATACTTCTGCAGTCTTTTTTTGACGGGAACATGCTGTGGTTTGATTTTGCCACAACTGCACCTTTACTTGCGGCATTATTTTTTATTCTGAAGTGGTTGGAGAGCGGAAAGACCAAGGAACTTTTTTGGGTTGGGTTTTTCCTGGCACTGGCTATTTTAATAAAGCAGACGGCAGGTATTTACTTGCTGGGGTTTTTGGCAGTGTTTATGTGGATTAGGGGTATTCGGGGGATTTGCCTGCCCGCAACGCTTCGCGTAGCGAGGCGGGCGGGGGGTCTTCGGGGAAGAAGAGAAATACCGGCGTTGGCTGGAGGAGTTTTGATGGTGGGGATACCCTTGGTATTTTACCTGACGGTTACAGGCGGATTTCTGCATTTTTTTAACTGGGTTTTATTTTATCCGCTGACTGAGTGGTCGAGGTTTCCGGGATATGTAGATTTTTTAGTTCCTAAAAGATATATTTTGGCAGCAGCACTTTTTCTATCACCAATTGCTTTTATCCTCTTTAACTTTAAAATCTTAAAAGAAAAATCATTTTTACTCTCTTTAATTTTTCTAGTCGCTTCTTTAATAGCGGTTTATCCCCGTTTTTCATTTTTTCACCTTCAGCCGGCTGTTGCATTTACCGTTATTTCGTTTGCAGTTTTATTTGCCAGTCTTCCAAAGAAGTTAAGGATTTTCCACTTGCTTTTGATTGCTACCACATCTTTTTTTGTCGTAAAAATTATTTTGCCCTTAAACCAGGGGGAGCCTATCCGGTTTTATGGGGAGAACGATAAAAGGTTGGCTGGGGATATCTCCGTTTTTGCGGGCACTGATAGAAAAATATTCTTACTGGGGCTGGATTCTTCGTTATATGTTTTCTCCGGTACTTTACCTCCAAAAAATTGGAGTGATAATTTTGGCTGGTACCTGGAAATTCCCGGAGTCCAGGAGTGGGTTTTGGAAGGTTTGGAAAGTGGTCGTCCGGATAAGATTTTATGGCGGGTCCCTGCAACGGGTTTATGGTTTGAGCCGGGAGTTTATCAACCCGAGAAAATAGTAAATTATCTTAAAACTAACTATGATAAAGAAAAGGAACTCGAACCGGGACTTTCGATATGGACAAGAAAAGACTGAAAATTGCTTTTTTAAGCAGGTATTTGGGGATTGTTAACCGTGGAGCCGAAACTTATGTTTTGGAACTGTCAAAAAGATTATCAAAAAACCATGATGTGGATATCCTAACCGGGACAGATTCGGATTCTCTCTGGAAGATGACTTCCGGTAAGTATGATTTGGTTATACCTACAAATGGAAGAATGCAGGCTTTAAAGGCGAGCATTGGGCGTATTACCGGGGGATATAAGACTTTGCTTTCAGGCCAGGCCGGGCCGGGCCGGGATGACATTTGGAATATCGCCGTAACAGCTCCTGATATATTTGTGGCCTTAACTGATTTTGAACTGAAGTGGGCTAAAAAATTTGCCTGGAAAACTAAGCTTGTAAAAATACCCAATGGTGTGGATTTAGAAAAATTTAGACCCGGTAAAGACCGAATAGATGTAAACCTACCAAGGCCTGTTATTTTAAGCGTAGGCGCACTTACTTGGTATAAACATCACGAAAAGACTATTGAATCCTTAAAAAGGTTAGACCAGGGATCGCTTTTGATAATAGGTGCCGGTCCCTTAAAGAGTGAGCTGCTTGATCAGGGTAAAAGTTTGGTGGAAGCAGGAAGGTTAAAGATTATAGAAGTGCCGTATGAGGGGATCCCCTCATTTTACAGGTCGGCAGATTTATTTGTTTTACCCTCCTGGGATAGGGAGGCATTTGGGATTGTTTATCTTGAAGCGATGGCTTCTGGGCTTCCTGTTGTAGGCCCTGATGATTTACCAAGAAGGGAGATAGTCGGTGAAGCAGGATTATTTGCGGATGTTTCAGACCCTTTACAGTACGCGGCAAAGATTAATGAGGTGCTTTCTGTAGAATGGCAAGATAAACCTAGACAACAGGCAGAGAAATTTTCCTGGGACAAAGTTTCCAAAAGATATGAAGATCTTTTGGAGGAGGTTTTTGGATGAAAGTATCGGTTATAATCCCCACTTTTAACGAGGAAAGAGTTATAGGGAATTGCCTAAATTCTTTAGGTAAGCAGAGCTTTAAAGATTTGGAAATCATAGTGGTGGATGACGGATCTAAGGATAAAACTTTACAAGTCTTGTCCGAATTAAGAGTTATGAGTGATGAATTAAGAATTATCGAACAGGACCATTTGGGAGTTGGGGTGGCAAGGAATTTAGGAGCTAAAAGTGCAAATGGTGAAATTTTAGTTTTTGTTGATGCAGATATGGAGTTTGAGCCGGATTTTATAGAGAAGCTGGTGGACCCAATAATTTCCGGACAGGTAATAGGAACTTTCAGTAAAGAGGAATATGTCTTAAATAAAGATAATGTTTGGAGCAGATGCTGGAATATTAATAGGAATTTACCCCCTGAAAGGATGCACCCGGAGAATTATCCTGATACACAACCTGTATTCCGGGCGATTTTAAAAAAGAAATTTGAGGAGGTTAGGGGATTTGGGGCTATTGGGTACATAGATGATCATACCTTGTCAGATAAGTTGGGAGTACAGGCTGTGGTAGCCCCGGGAGCAGTTTTTTACCATCGGAATCCGGATAACCTGCCTGAGATTTACAGGCAGGCCAGATGGATCGGTAAAAGCGAATTTAAAAGGCGAAAAATCAAAGATGAAAATTTAATGAGGCTTGCAACGATTGTCCGCTACAGTCTGCCTATGTCGTTACTTCAGGGTTTTTATAAAAGTGTCAGCTTTATGCTACCACAGTTTTTAATCTTTAAACTTGTTTACGATTTGGGGGTAGAAGTTTCTTTAATTAAATCTTTTTTTGGTGAGCAAAAATACCGATGATTTGGTGGATTTTAATTCTAGCTTTTCTTTTACGCCTCGTAACACTGGACCAATCCCTTTGGCTGGATGAGGCGATTAACGTTTTAGCCGCTAAAAATTTAAGTTGGTTTGATTTTGTTGCCAGGTATCCGATTGGTGATTTCCATCCTCCGGGATACTTTGCGCTTCTTTGGCCCTTCACCCGGATTTTTGGGTTTTCCGAAATAGCTGTAAGGATGCCCTCCCTGCTTTTGGGGGTAGGGACAGTTTACCTTACCTATCTTTTAGGGAAGAAGTTGTTTGATAAAAAAATTGCAGGTTTGGCAGCCCTCTTTCTTGCCGTAGGGCCCCTGCATGTCTTTTATTCCCAGGAGGCAAGGATGTATTCCCTGGCGGCATTTAGCGTGGCCTTATCATCTTATTTTTTGGTCAAATGGGTCAAAGGGGAACCATGGGCAAGATGGGCGTATCTTATAAGCGCGGTACTTGTTTTTTATTCGGACTATGTGGCTTATTTAATTTTTCCTGCACATCTTTTATATATTTTGTTCATTGAAAGAAAAATTATGAAAGAGTTTATTTTATCCTGGGTGTCTGCGTTTATCTTTTTTTTACCA
>LCEJ01000035.1 GCA_000997105.1 Candidatus Daviesbacteria bacterium GW2011_GWA2_42_7 | reverse complement strand
GATCATGGCTACACACCAACCAGCATCATCCAGGATTCACCGGTCGTCTATACCGCCAAAGGCAGCAGTGAAGTCTATATGCCGCGAAATTACGACGGTCAATTCCACGGCGCAGTAACCGTAAGATCAGCCTTGGCTAACTCTTACAATGTACCGGTGGTGAAAACACTCAATAGCTACGGAGTGGAACACATGATCGAGACAGGCCGGGCGATGGGGATAAGGAGCTGGAATAATTTACCTCCAATAGGACTTTCCCTTACCCTGGGAGCAGCGGAAGTAACGATGCTGGATATGGGCAGAGCCTACGGAACTATAGCTAATATGGGCAAAACTAAAGAACTGCGGATAATCAAAGAAATCCGCAATAGCGACGGAGCTGACCTGACCAGCCTTTTTTATCAAGGGAAAAAGGATTTGTCGGTAGTAAAAACCGCACAGGCATCCGATAAAACTGATGAACAAAACGCGGAGGAGCAATCTTTTGAAGGAAAACAGGTCATCTCTCCCCTCTCTGCCTATTGGCTCATAGATATCCTTTCTGACAACCAGGCCAGGCTGCCTGCCTTCGGTCCATATGCCAAACTGACGGTCCCGGGCCACAAAGTAGCCGTAAAAACGGGCACTTCCAATGATTTCCGTGACAACTGGACCATTGGCTTTACTCCGGACTATCTGGTGGCTGTCTGGGTGGGCAATAATGACGGAAGCTACATGAATAAACATCTGGTTTCCGGCATAACCGGGGCGGCACCGATCTGGAATGAGATCATGAGTAATCTTTTGGCAGACAGGCCTAATATTGCTTTTAAACGTCCCACCGGGATTGTCGAGGCCACGGTTGACGGAAGGCGGGACCTTACCATATCGGGGCAGATCACCAAAACAGTAGTCGGATATAAAAGGGTTAAACAAACGGATGAAGGCACGGGTGAGGAAAAGGAGGTAACTATATTTTCAGACCCTTTCTCAACATTTACTGCCACCCAATCCGCCCAAGTCCTCCCCACCCAAACCACCCAGTAAGGGTAAGAAAAATTAACCCAGCACCATCCAGCCACGGAGGTCTGACTTCTTAATTTTGATGGGTGAAGTTATGAACCTCTCCGATTCAGAGATAAAGATCAGGGTCCCAAAGTTACTGCTACTTTTCTCCTTTTTGTATCTCTCGTCTTCCTCTTTATTGCCCGCACTAATTTCCTTACTATAATCCTTGAAAATTTTATCTACATCCTCAGGCGTTAATCCTTCAAAAGAGAACACTTTTTTTACCCTGCACTGTCCAACAATATCACCACCGGGAAGCTTCATATATATAATGTCCCCAACACCCACAGCGCCAAAAGGTACAATCTTGGCTTTGCTAAAACGGGTTTCAACAGTCTTTTTCCCACCTAAAATGGCATCAACAGTCGATTTATGCATGATGGCTAAATGCTTGTGCATAGAGATACTAGATACTAGATACTAGATACTAGATACTAGTTTTAAGGCAACTAATACCTAGCTTCTAGCTATCTAGCTACTTGGTACTATATCCCCTGGAGCTGAATCCTGCAACACTTCGACCCTTCAACAAGTTCAGGGTCGTCCTGAAGTATTTGAAGGACGACAAGCTCAGTGCTAGTATGCTAAACTTGAACATATGCATAAGGCACTTGATTTTATATCCGAAGTTAAGGTAGAATTGTCAAAGGTAGTTTGGCCAACGCCAAATCAAACCTTGAAGCTTACAGTAGTTGTAATCTTGATTACACTCACCGTAGGCTTTTTTATTGGAGGAGTTGATTATATTCTAACCAAAGCGTTAGAGTTGGTACTTAAATAATCAACTCCTCCAAGAGACGCCGAAGGCGGCTCATTGGTGGTAAAATAACGCCGCCAAGAGACGAGCAAAACGAGGCTCATTGGAGGTTAAATAATATGGATAACCAAAACAAACCAATAACTGATGATAAGCAAAGCTTGCCTACTGCTGGCGCAGAAGGTCAAACCCAAGATCAGGTAGTGCAAGAAGACGAAACAAAAGTAGAGCCTGAAACATCCAGTACAGAACCTGCGGGTGACCCGGAGGAGACCCGCCTGCCAGCGCCTGAGCGCAGCGATGGCGGGCAGGGGTCTCAGGCCCCGGCGTACGTCGGGGCACCTGAGATACCGGAGGGTCAGGACCAGCAGGTAAAAGAGAATGAAGAATCTGAGACACCTGCCGAAGAAAACACCGAGCCTTCTGAACCTACCGAACAACCCCAGGAAGACCAAAGTGGTGCCAAATGGTATGTGGTTCACACTTACTCCGGCCATGAGAATAAGGTAGCTGCAGCCTTAAAACAAAGGGTTGAATCCGAGCATCTGGAAAATAAAATCAGGGAGGTCTTAGTCCCTACCCAGGAAAAGATCGAGATCAGGTCCGGTAAAAAAGAAACCGTCAAGGAAAAGATCTTCCCGGGCTATATCTTAGTAAAGATGGTCTTGGATGATAACTCCTGGCTGGCTGTCCGCACCACCCAAGGGGTGACTGCTTTTATCGGCATGGGTAATAAACCAACCCCAATACCTGAATCAGAAGTCAAATCTATTGTTAACTTTATGACCCAGGGCGCCCAACCCACCTACAAGCAGATCTTTTCCGAGGGTGATACGGTTAAAATTGTAGACGGGCCTTTTGCAGAATTTATCGGCAAGGTTGATTCTGTTGATAAAGAGCGGGGCAAGGTCAAGGTTTTGGTCTCTATCTTCGGCAGGGAAACACCGGTTGAGCTGGATTTTTTGCAAGTCGCGAGGTTATAAATATGTCACTTGAGATTGGAGAAAAGGTCTATTTTACGCTAAACGGTAACGCCCGAAAAGAGGAAGATGTTGTTTGGTATGAAGCGCACTTTTCAGGAATAGCTTATTTGGGACCGGCACGGGAACCTGCTAATAGGGTTAAAATCACTGTTATATCCCACCCTGAAGCAGGGTGGCACAAGGTCGGAGAGGAAATATTACTCGGTAATAAGCGCAGTCCGTTCGATAACCCTATCAGATTGATAAGAGGAGAGGGGGAGCTGGATTTTTGCACTGATCATGATACAAATCTTTGGACAGATAATTTTAGCAATGAACCTTTCATGCTGGAACAGGTTTATCAAATAGCCCGTGAATTGGAGAAAAAAGGATAATTATATGGCAAAGAAGATTAAAACTTTTATAAAATTGAATATTCCGGCGGGGTCTGCCACTGCTGCACCTCCTGTAGGACCAGCCTTAGGACAGCACGGCCTCCCCATCATGGAGTTTGTGAAGGCTTTTAATGAAAAAACTGCCGACAAACAAGGCAATATCTTACCGGTAGTAATCACTGTTTTTGAGGACAGGACTTTCTCGTTTATTACTAAAGAGCCCCCTGTAGCGGAGATGATTAAAAAGGCTATGGGACGCGAAAAAGGTTCAGGCAAAGCCGGCAAGGAGATTGTTGCCACTTTATCAAAAGAGCAGGTTAAAAAGATCGCTGAGGCTAAAATGCCGGATTTAAATACCAGAAATGTAGAAGCGGCAATGAAAATTGTGGAAGGCACAGCCAGAAGTATGGGAGTGAAGGTGAGTTAATGGGAAAAACTAAAATTAAGGAACTAGAAGAAACCATAGTTACACCCGCTGAAGAACAGGTAGATTCCGTCATTCTGGGGATCCCGAGCTTGTCGAAGGAAACTCCAGAATCTGATTCTGGACAAGCCCCGAACCGTGATGGTTCAGGGCGGGCCAGTATGACAGAAGAAAAGAAGGTCAAAAAATCAAAAAAGCCCGGTAAGGCCAGGGGCCGGGGTAAAAAGTACCAGGAAGCCTTAAAGTTAGTTGACCGGACCCAAAAATACCCCCTTCCTGAGGCAATCAAGCTTGCCCAGGAAACTTCCTACTCTAAATTTACAGGAACTCTCGAGGCCCACATTAATACCTCCTCTAAAAACCTGAGAGGCTTGGCCTCCCTGCCCTATTTGTCAGGAAAATCCCTGAGAATCTTGGCCTTCGGAAAAGGAGGGAGGGTTGCCGGAGCAGACGTTGAAGGAACAGATGAGGATATCGCCGAAATTGACAAGGGCAAAATTAACTTTGATGTCTTGATAACCACCCCTGAATGGATGCCTAAACTTGCCAAAATTGCCCGTATCTTAGGGCCAAGGAGTTTAATGCCTAACCCTAAAAGCGGCACTATAACTGATAACTTAGAAAAGACTATTACAGAGCTCCGGACAGGTAAGATTGAGTATAAAACTGAACCTAATGGCCAGGTCATCCACCTGGCAATAGGCAAAACCGACCAGGCTCCTGATGAAGTTGCCGCCAATATTAAAGCCCTGTATAATACTTTAGGCAAATCCAGGGTTAAAAAACTTACTCTTTCCCCCACCATTGGTCCGGGAGTAAAAGTCGACCTCCGGTCACTCGCTTGAAAATTATTCCTGTTTTCTTAACTTCTTCCAAACAAACTTTAGGTCGAATTTTAAAAGATAAAGGGAAATTATCCCCCCAACCAATATAACCACCACTGTTAAAATATGGAAAAATACTACCACTGCTGAGGCCAGGTTGGGTTCTACCCCTAAAACCCCGGAAAAAACCGCCAAACCAGCCGCCTCAGCTGATCCCACATACCCCGGAGCAGCCGGAATCAGAAAAGTCAAAGCAGCCAAAGCCGTCCCTAAGACTACCTTAATAAAGCTTAAATCAACCCCCAAAGCAGTAAATACAGTCAGCCAAATAGCAGCATCAGAAAATGTTGCCAGGACCGTCAGGGCTAATAAGGCAGCGGTCTCTTTGGCAGGGCGTCTTAAAACCCCCACCCCTTCAATAACAGTATGGGTAATCCGGATAAAAATGTTCCTCAATTTATCCAAGACAAGGTAACGGGCCAGGCGGTTGGTAATATTTTTGAAAAAATGTTCGCTTAAAACCGCCGCAACAAATACAAGAGTAAACCCCAAAAAAAACACCGGGATAAGCCTTACCGAGCTTTCAGGCAAAGCCGTTGCAACAAAGGGCAATAAAGCAGCAATCAAAAATAGTATTACCCAAAAATCAAAAAACCTGTCCACAAAAACCCAAATTAAACTTTTTCCTAAGGGAAGATCAAACTGGGAGGTAAGGTAAGCGCTTTTGGTAATCTCCCCTGCCCGGACCGGAATCATAAATGAAAGGAACTGGCAGAGTAAATTAAGCATAAAAACATCCTTAAAGGGTAATTTAAACTTCCCCAGAAGAAGTTTTAGACGCAGGGCGCGCAAGAGACCCGAAAAAAGGAAGAAGGCAAAAAAAAGCAGGGCAAATTTGATTTCTACCCTTTGTAGAATCCTGGCTATCTCTTCGATATTAACAAACCGCGTCCAGATAAATACAAGGACCACACCAAAGAGGGTGTTTATTAAGATCCGTAAAATCATTTTACCCACCACTATATTATATGCTATGTTAAATATACACACCATGCAGGATTTTGCCGATAAATTAAACCTAACCAGAAACCAGCTTTTCGGGCTTATCGGCTTTGTGGTAATCCTTTTAAGCATCCCTTTATCGTTTTCCCTGGCAAGAAGTTCCCAGGTTTTCCGTTCAAGGGCCGACGAACTTAAAAAAACCGCCACCTCAAGTGCCCAAATCAAAAAATCTCCCGTCACCCAACCTCTTGAAGTCCCTGCGACTTCCCCCCTTTCCGAACTTGAGCAACCCGCTCCTACCCCCGACGCCTTGGCCAGCTCACTGAACACCGCTTTTGGCCCTACCTTAAATGTGAAGATCAACCTTGAGGGAAGGCCAGCAGGGGACCAGTCTGCCAAGGTCTTTATCGGTATTGCCCAAGGCACACCCACAGGCAAACCGACTTATGTCTTAAGCTTTACCGTTGACTTCCCGGCCTCAGGCGAGTTTAAGGGGCTTAGCTTAGCAGGCCTAAACCCGGGCTCCACATATACTGCCTATGTTAAAGGCCCTGCCCAAATTGATTCCTCCTCCACCTTTACCATGAGCCCGACTGAGACCAACCTGAACAACAACCTTGCCCTGCTGCTTCTATCCGGGGACTTAAATGAAGATAATACAATTAATTCTGCCGATTATACTGTTGCCAAAGCTATCTATGGGGCTACTGCCTCATCGGCTAATTGGAACGCCCGGGCAGATTTAAACCAAGACGGTGTTATTAATAATTTAGATTTGGTCTATATTACAAAAAACACAGGCAAAACAGGAGCTTCAAGCATCTGGTACTCTTCTCAACCCGTAGCTTCTGGTTCGGCTTCGCTCACCACAAGTGGTTCGGCT
>LCEJ01000034.1 GCA_000997105.1 Candidatus Daviesbacteria bacterium GW2011_GWA2_42_7 | reverse complement strand
TGCTATTTTTCCTCCAACCAAAACATAGTCTGCAATTTTAGCCATCTCCAAAACCACCGGGAATTTATCCTCTACCTTCGCTCCCCCAATAATAATTACCAAAGGTTTCCCGGGGTTTTCCCTGACCCGGGTTAAGATTTCAACTTCCTTGGCAAAATTTAAACCCGCCGTGTGAGGCAAAAGTGTAGGTAAAACCGTAGTTGAGGCCGCCGGGTGATGGGCAGCAAAGGCCTCATTGACAAATACATCTCCCAAAGCAGCTAACTTTTCAGCATATTTCAAAACAGCATCTTCATCTCTTCGAGCCTGAGCCTCAGAGCCGAAGGCCTGAGCTGTGTCGAAGGACTCTCCCGGCTCAAACCTTAAGTTTTCTAATAACCTTAATTTTCCCTCTAATCCTTCCATCCCTCCTAATTCCTCTTCCAGCCAATCATAGATCGGGGCAACCGACAACTCCGGCACTTCCCGACCATTGGGCCTGCCAATATGCCCCATGACAATAACTTCTGAGGCATGTTCCAGACACAACTTAAGTGTCGGCAACCCCACCTTCAGTCTAAAATCATCAAGAACTACTGAACCGGCTGACGGCTGACGGCTGACGGCTGACGGCTTCCCTAAAGGCACGTCCAAATCCATCCTTAGGAGAACTTTTTTATTGCGGATAAATTCCGGGGTTACAACCTGCACTATTAAATCTTAACAGATATTATTTTTGCAGGATAGTTTGTGCTTGGACTTTAGGTAACACTAAAAAGCCCAAGGCTTTGGGGGCAGAAACACCTAAATGGATTAAGGCACTTAATACAAGTTGAATGACCAGGCTTAAAACCAATATCTTCCACCGGAACTGGAAAACGGTAATTATCTCTGACATAATGGATTCATTTTTTACCTGCGGGGAAAAGTGCAGGCAAACTACAAACTTCGGGGACTATAACAAAAAGACTAAGGCCTTGTCAAGCCTTTAACATGTCCAATATGATGAATCTACCCACGACCTGACGGTCGGGGTATCTTCTCGCTCACAAACTTCGTCCGCTCTTTCGGAACCCTCGACGTTACCGTCGGGGTTTTCTCGCGGTAAATCTCAGGCTCTTCAGGCTACTTTACAGGAGCAACCCAGAGCCGGATCAGTTGGGAGAAAAAGTTTTCTTCTTTTAATATTTTTTGAATTATTCTAGCCATAACTTCCTTTCTGCAAAGTATCAGTTGAGGGGTAGGAACGGGGTCTTAAGACGCTATTATACTTTTAATTTAGGCATCTCTTGTGGCCTCGTTATTGCCTACCTTCACCCCTTTGGGGCTATGGCAGGCTCTGCCTACCCCCAAGCCTGACTCTGCTTCAAAGAGCGATAGCTCGCAAGCTTCGCTTATTTAAAAAGCATACAAATCCAAAACCTCTTGCTTACATTCGGACACGGAAAGCCCGGCTTAAAGCAAGAAGGATTAGTGACCCAATAACGGCCACTATAAAGGAGGATAGGTTAAAGCCTATCACCCCCACCCCAAAGATAAGGTCACCCAGAAACCCCCCTAAAAGGATGGTCCCTGACATCCCACCTTGAGCAGGCTTCGGGTCTATTAAGTTGGCAATAATACCTACTACCAACCCGAATACTATCCATGTTAGGATATTCATGGTACCTGTATACTATCTCGGAAAATTAAGAGAAAAACAAAGAATCTGTAAGCGTTCGGGAAGAAAAGAGGATCAAACTAAGGCAAAAAGAGGAGGTGTTGAAGGTTACAACCTGTGTTTTATGTGGCTGTGTAGCTGCTCGTCACTCATAAGATATATTTCTTTTCCGAGAATTTTCCTGGCATTTTCAAGAGAGGTCCTCTTTTGTACGTTTTGGTATAAAAAGACCGTAAAAATAAGGTGTAAAATTAAAACAACAATATTAATCCCCATAAAAACCATATTCCCGTTGTAATCTTCCTTGGGAGGTTCAATTAAAACTAGGAATATAAAATAAAGAAGTAAATAATAGAGAACGAAAAACACTTTCCAGCGGATGCCGGAGGCAAATTTAAAAGCTGCAGCAGCTAAACCAAAATAACCTAAAGCTAACATAAGTGGGCGCGGATGGGATCGGACCATCGGCCTCGTCTTTATCAGAGACGCGCTCTACCACTGAGCTACACGCCCAAACTATTGTATTTTACCATGTCGTTTTGTCTGAAAGCTAATTCATGGTAAGATATGCATGCTTTGGTGCGGTGGCGAAGTGGAAACGCTGATGTCTGCAAAACATCGATGCGCGGGTTCGATTCCCGCCCGCACCTCATATAGCGATGAAGCAGACCGCTGGACCTGCCCGCCATCGCTGCGCTCAGGCGCTGGCAGGCGGGTAACCACTCTCCCACGAGGCCAGGCACACAAATTCTAACACAGAATTGGTCTCCGGGGAAGTTATAGCTAATCCTTGGGGTCTTCATCATCCAACCAGCCTTTAGGAAAAATGCCGGACTGTCCCAGGGTAGTTGGTTCTGGAGGTAAATCTACCCCACCCCCTACCCACTCAAGAAACCTTGCAAAATGATTTCTTCCTTTCGGGGCTTGCTCTAAAGATATTTTCCCGGCTTCATTAGGTATTTCCATTAATGGTCAAACCTGCCTTTCCGAATAACCAAAAAGCCCACGCGCTGCAATATACCCTACAAATGCTGCCCCAAAACCAAATGCCATACCGGCGTTGTTCCCTATTACCGCCTCACCCATTCCCCACCACATCAACGGTATTACCGATGCGGTTGTTACCCGACTACTGATCTCAGCTATTCCCCCACGGAAACGAGTCCTCTTGGCTCTTTCCTCTTCCTCTTTGGCCAGCTGTAATTTCTTAAGTGAAAGGGTATGCTGCCGATTAATTTCAGCAAATATCCCCTCCAACTCTTCCTGTCCGTATATTGGATCCATATCCCTTTCAGGGTTACCGGGCGCTAATTCATTCATAATAGCTATCAATCATACCCCAAAACACTATCAAAATCAAAAACCCCGTACCGGACGGTACAGGGTAAATTTGCTTAATTCCAAAAAAGTGGTGGGGAAAGTTCTTTTGAGAAGACCTTTCAAACTTCTTCTGTCTGTCGTGAGACAAACAATGGATCAAACCGTTGCTAACTGTGATATTCTAGAAACTAGAATATCAGTTTCAGTAATCATCCGGTTTAACCAAATCTCCAGAAAGGAGGTGATCCATCCCCAGCTTCGGCTAGGGATACCTTGTTCATGTTTCTCCACTCATTACTGAGGGCATGGACTATATCTTCATCCTCCGAAATTTCGGAGGTGCCGACGTATAATGGAAGTTTGTTCTCCAGATTGTCTGGTACCTTCCATATCAGTCTCTACGGGGTCCGACGTTACGTCGGACTTCCCTCGGTATTATCCTCTTATCTTCAGAGTAACCCGAAAGTTACCCGAAGTCAAGATAGGACTTCACCGATTTCAGTCGGATTTTTCTGGTAAATTACTCTACCAGGTCGCATGGACTTATTGTCCGGACGACTTAAGCTTCATCGCTGGTTTCACCTTCCCCCGCCTTGCGACGAGGTTCGGGCGCCCCCAACTTTGCTGCCTTGACGGGCGGTGATCGTGGTTAAGAACTATTCCACTCCCCACTGGACGTGCGGGTCTACCGCATCCAGCGAGTCTTTATGCTTTAGCTCAAGACGAAATCATCTGATTTCGATCTTATGCCTTAATAATCCTCTTAAGGAACGAATCTTTTCTATTCCTTCATGAGTTTTATGCTCCTCATTCTCTATCATTCCTGCTACCCGACAGAAAAACTCAAATTGTTTTTTCTTCTTAGCTTGGAGAGGATATTTTTTAAAGAAAGGTATGATCTTACTTTTAATATCCCGATATGAACCAACCATAAATTTTACATGCGGTCTCCATTTTTTATACCGCTCATATTCTAAGCGATAAATGGATCCACATTCCAAGAGTTTTTGAATCTCTTGTAAGATCGGTTCATCATCTTCTCTAAGCTCAATTTCAAATCTGAGTCTTACCTCAGGCACTCGGAACCGTTTCCGGCTAATGGACACTGAGAAGCATCCTTCACCATCCACAAATCCCGTTACATAATGAGGATTTAGCATAAAGTTCATCCCTTCGGTAAATATTTGGGTATATCCACTATATCCAGTGTCTATATACTTTGTCAATCCTTCGATTTCACTCAGGATTAATTACCTACTATGGACTCAGCTGACTTCCTATGGCCGATTATAGTTCTGATGCGCATAGGATCTCCTTGGGTCATTTAAAAAACTCTTTCCAACATTCCTCAAGTTCTTAAAGATAACTTCTCTATCGTACACGGATAGATCGTCATCAACTTTTTTCTAAGAGGGCTGTTTTTTGCATTTTGGACCCTTCATCCTTCGGGTTACCCCTCAGGACTGTCCGCAGCTAAACCGCTTGCGCGGATAATGGATTTACACCATCTAGTTTTCTAAACTGCCAAGCGCATTTAATTTGTACAAGAGGCGAGAACGTATTCACCGCGACCTGCTGATTCGCGATTACTAGCAATTCCTCCTTCACGAGGTCGAATTTCAGACCTCGATCTGAACTGGGGCGAAATTTGAGAGATTAGCTTGCCGTTACCGGCTTGCAACTCGTTGTTTTTCGCCATTGTAGGGTGTGTGTAGCCCAGGACGTAAGAGCCGTGCTGACTTGACGTCATCCCCGCCTTCCTCCCCGCAAATGCGGGGCAGTTCCGTATGAACAATTTAACATACGGTGGGGGTTGCGCTCGTTGATCCACTTAAGGAAACAGCTCACGCCACGAGCTGACGACAGCCATGCAGCATCTGTGTAGCACCTTCAAAAGCGACTCCGTTTCCGGAGCTTGCAGCTACATGTCAAGTCCTGGTGAGGTTCTTCGCTTGGAATCGAATTAAACCACACGCTCCACTGCTTGTGCGCCTCCCCGTCAATTCCTTTGAGTTTTAAACTTGCGTTCGTACTCCCCAGGCGATCCGCTTAACGCGTTAGCTTCGTCACCCACTCACGATAAATCATGAACGGATAACTAGCGGACATCGTTTACAGCTTGGACTACGCAGGTCTCTAATCTGCTTCGCTCCCCAAGCTTTCGTGCCTAAGCGTCATGGATATGCTAGGTGTCTGCCTACGCCTTCGGTGTTCCCGATTGGATCAACGCATTTCACCGCTCCACAATCGGTTCCAACACCCCCTCATACCATCAATCCCATGAGTTTCCTCGCCAAACCTAAAGTTGAGCCTTAGGATTTCAACGAGGACTTCACAGGACGCCTACGCAACTCTTTACGCCCAATGATTCCGGATAACGTTTGCACCCTACGTATTACCGAGGCTTCTGGCACGTAGTTAGCAGGTGCTTATTCTTCTGGTACCGTCATAATCTTCCCAGACAAAAGGAGTTTACAACCCGAGGGCCTTCAATCCTCCACGCGGCGTCGCTGGGTCAGGCTTTCGCCCATTGCCCAATATTCCTAGTTGCTGCCACCCGTAGGTGTATGGACCGTGTCGCAGTTCCATTGTGGCTGACCATCCTCTCAGACCAGCTACCCGTCGTCGCCTTGGTAGGCTATTACCCCACCAACTAGCTGATAGGACGCAGGCTCATCTCGAAGCGATTTGCATCTTTAAATTTACATTCACATTGGAAATTACCCCCGCTTTCGCGGGGCTATGTCCAACTTCGAGGTAGATTCCCACGCATTACTCACCCGTCCACCGCTAGACGTACCTTGCGGTACATCTCGCTCGATTTGCATGCTTAAGGCACGCCGCCAACGTTCATCCTGAGCCAGGATCAAACTCTCAAGAAAATTTGAACTTGTTTCAAATTTTCGCAGTCCGCCAAAGATCGCCCCATAAGCCGCAGCACTAATGTGCAAAGGCGCATGGTAAGATCAGGCGGGCAAGAATTTTACTTGAAGTCCAAATTTAAGAAATTGACAAGTAGTTTCTGACTTCGTCTTGCGACTCATCAGAATGCACTCTTGTCTTTCTTAGTTCACAGTACGGCTTACGCCTTGTGGTTCATTGTTCATAGAAAAATCTACGAACTGTGAACTCATAACCATGAACTAAATTTACCCACCACTTTTTCAAAATCAAAGTGGTATATAAAGTTTTCAATGTGCGAAAACCTATTGGGTAAACCGTAGAAGAAGCACTGTCCTAATAAATATTAGAACGCAGGAAAAGAACATAAGAAACTTAATTTTCTCATCTTTAACAATTCCAAAGCTATCCTCCACTACTTACCCAAACACCTATATTCTAACCAATTACCTTCAAGCTGTCAAACGGCATCTGCTAGGCCTAAGGGGAAGGCGAGGACTCTGTTGTAGTTGTCGTAGTTGTAGTTGAGGGAGGAGGCGAAGATTCAGTCGTAGTTGTAGTTGAGGGAGGAGGCGAAGATTCAGTCGTAGTTGTAGTTGAGGGAGGAGGC
>LCEJ01000033.1 GCA_000997105.1 Candidatus Daviesbacteria bacterium GW2011_GWA2_42_7 | reverse complement strand
ACCTATTACTTTTTTTATTGGGGGCCATTATAACCTTTGGCCTTTCCGCGATTACTTTGCTCCCCCAACTTGAATGGACACCCTCTACTACAAGATCCCTTTTGCTGGAAAATCCTGATATTTACCCTAAATGGACATCTGCCTGGGAATTTTTACAATATATTTTCTTGCCCTGGTCCGGAGGGATTACATCCCTTTGGGGTATAGATACCGAGAAGTGGTTAAGCTTAGGGCTTCTGCCTTCTGCAATAGCATTATTTGGTTTTTGGCATCTTAAGAAAGCCCAGAAAATCTTCCTGTTAATTACCACTTTTATAATAACTTTAATTTCTTTAAATAACTCATCCCCCCTAAGGTCTTTTCTACAGTCCCAAGACTGGCTTGCCCTAATCAGGGTTGCCACCCGGGCCTGGTTTATACCAACTTTTGCTGTCATTTTTCTTACCGGGTTAGGTATAGAACACCTGTTTAAAAGAAAGAGAATTAACAAAAAATTAATTATCTTACTCGCTGTTCTTGCTGCAGGTGAGCTCTTGGCCATTTCATGGTTCCGTATTACAAAACCCATTCCTACCCTGACAAAATCTGCCCCTTTGGAAATTTATGAATTCTTAAGCAATGACAAAGATCAGTTTAGGGTTTTTTGTGTGGACAGATGCATCCCGCAACAAAAAGCAGCTGAGGAAAATCTGGAACTTGTGGACGGTTACAGCACGCTGCAGCAAAAAAATTATTACAAACATATGTGGCAGCTTTCCGGAGCTTACTGGAATATCTATACCCTATCCCTCCCCCCGATCGGCACCTATACCTTTGAAAAAGCACAACCAGATGCAGAAAGCTTAGGCTTGTATAGCACTAAGTACGTCATTTCACCCTACGAGCTTACCGACACGGATTTTAAAGCCGAGAAAACTTTTAATAATTACACTATTTATAGAAACAACCTTTATAAAAGTAGGGCATATTTTAGGGCTCCTGATGCCCCACAAGCACCTATTTTAATCTACACACCTAACCACATCCGGGTTGATACATCTTCTAAACCGTCAACACAACTTATACTCTCTGAAGTTTACAGCTCTGGGTGGAAAGCCTACTTAAACGGGGTCGACCCAATGAAGATCCAGGAAACCCCGAACTCCTTACGCCAAATAGATTTAAAATCAGATACAGAATTCGTTGACTTCTATTACGAACCCGAAAGCTTTAAAGCAGGGATTGTAATTACAGGACTAACTTTAATACTCTTAGTAACATTTTCAGTCATAAAAGCTCAAAAAACCTTGGCCTAAAATTAACAATGACAAAAAAAATTACTTCCATAATTTTACAAAATAAATTAATTATTTTCTTGGTACTTATAGCGGCTATATTACGTTTTTTTTATCTCTCACCCTGGCTTGAAGACTGGGATTCGATCCAGTTAGCTTTGGGACTTCACCACTATTCAATTGTAGCTCATCAACCCCATCCCCCCGGGTACCCTTTATACATCATCCTGGGTAGGTTATTTTATATATTTACCCAAAATGATACCCGTGCTTTAACTTCACTTAGTGCGGTACTTGGTTCACTCTCAGTAATCCCGTTTTATCTGCTCACCAAGAAAATGTTTGATAAAAAAACAGCAATTTGTTCAGCATTGATTTTTATTGTCACCCCTGTCCACTGGGTTTTTTCGGAAAGAGTTTTTACTGATGTACCGGGATTATTTTTTTTACTAACCTTTGGATATTTTATATATTGTTCAAAAGGCAGCCCAAAGAAAATATTTTTAAGTTCCCTTTTTGCAGGACTAATTTTAGGTGTCCGTTTTAATGAAATCCCTGTGGTTATAAGTTTGATTACCCTGGTTGCCTTCACATACGGGAATATTAAATATTACTTTATCTCCCTTGCAGCTTTTTTAATTGGGGTAGCTATCTGGGTTATACCGCTTATTTTTATCACCGGACCTTCTGGGTTTATTAGCTCTTTTTCATCCCTTGCAGACTATGTCGTAAAACATGACGTCCTCTTGGGTGGGTCTCTTCCTCTAATAACCTTGCTGAAAACCAAGCTTGTGCAGTTAATTTATTTATTTGACCTAAGCTACACTAAAGCATTCCTTATTTTAAGTTTATTCTCAATCACTTGGACAGCTTTAAAACCAAAACTTCGGGAAGAGTTTAAAATTCAGTTCTTACTTACCTGGATTATATCCTACTTATTCATATTGTTATTTGTTTACAATCTTGAAATACAACGACACGTTTTGCCTCTACTCCCACCTCTGATTATTTTAACAATACTTATGCTTGTACAACTTGTTAAAAACAGGGTAATCTTTGGCCTGATTTACCTTCTGCTGTGGGCCGGAATTTTTTCCCAAGGGTTACAGCAGGTTGTTCGCCTAAAAAGGGAGATCCCTCCCACAATCCAACCCGTAAGTTATGTAAAGCAAAATTTTAGCCCTTATGACACCATCATACTCGCCTCTTACATTTATCGCCAATTCCAATACTACGCCCCGGAATTTAAATCTTACTACAGTGATAAAATAACATCCCTGGATATAAATCCCAGCCAAAAAGTAATCATCGACTACCCTAGCCTAAAGAACAAAATCACCGGGTCGGAAAAGTTTAAAGTCACAGAGATAAAAGAGTTTAGTGGGGATCGGGAGATTTTTCCCAAAATCTCCCAAACCACTCTCTATATTTTAGAATATGAGGAATAAGAAAGAGTTAAGTAACATCTGGCAGCAGGTTCCCCCTGATTATTACCAACGGGGTATATCCCAGAATCCCATGCAATGGCTTTGGCATACCTTAAAAATCAGATCATTTAAAAATGTCATTAAGGGTATCCCCTTTCTTTCGGTGCTGGACGTCGGGTGCGCGGGAGGATATATGGCAGACAGGATCTCAAAAATATTTCCGGAAAGTAAAGTAACAGGTGTTGATGTTTACCCTGCAGCTGTAAACTTCGCCAAACTAAAATATCCTCACATTAATTTTACGATTTCGGATGCCCACAACCTCCCCTTCCATGGAAATTCTTTTGATCTGGTTATATGTTACGAAACCATCGAACATGTCCTCGAGCCTAAAATAATTTTGCAGGAAATAAGAAGAGTTATTAAAAAGGATGGGTTCGCCGTTATCGCTATGGATTCAGGAAACTTATTATTTCGTATGATCTGGCCGGTCTGGGAAAAAACTTTCGGAAGAGCCTGGCAGGGAGCGCATCTTCATCCTTTTCACCATAACGACTTGGAGAAGGTCATAAAAGAAGCCGGATATAAAATTGTTAGGAAACATTTCTCACACCTGGGAATGGAAATATCCTTTTTGCTGAAGAAAGCTGGCTAATAGGGAAATTTTGCTGTATATTGGATAGCTTTCGTAAGATCGGCATCCAGGGGAATCCCCATGCCCTCAAAGTACACTCTTATTGTCGGATCCAGGTAAAGAAGTTTTAAAGCATCGGACCCTGAAAGAATATAGAAAGCCTGCTTTGACGAGCTCCCCCATTCTTTAGCAATAAATGGATACTCGGGATCATCTTTTATATAAAATATTGAACCTTTACCGGGGTGAGGATATGTTATTTTAATATCGGATAATATATATTTGGCTGCCGGCGCTCTTTTTGCTGCCCAATAAGTAAGATGGTTTAACTTTACGGTTTGATAGGAAAGTGCGCCAAATATAATCAGAAATAAAATTACCGTAAGCCTGGATAATTTTGAAATTCTCCATCCTGAAAAGAGAATAGAAGCAAGAAAAGAAGAAAACCAGACGGTTGAAAATGTCAGATAATAGCTTGATTTATGCTGTGGGAAAAACAGGAAAGGGAACAAGGCGAAAATAAAAGATAAGCCAAATAAAATAACTGGCCGCCAATCAGCCCTAACCTTTCTGACTTGAAAACTTAAAAAAGCTAATATCGACAAAAGTATCCCAAGCATAGCAACTGATACCACGGTATATTGGCCGTAATACTTCATTAAGCTTGGGTGAATACTGAATTTTGGACCGATGAAATCGGCAAATATCTCCGACATCCCAAAACTCCAAAGGGTATACCAGCTTAAAGAGTTAATCACACCTTTTATGGAAAATATCGGCTGGTAAACTTTCTGCTCCGGCATACCGGACAAAAGCGATGTGCTAAGAAGATAAAAAGCTCCGGTTAGTAAAAAGGGCAATAACGGCAAATACAATCTTAAATCTACAATTTTTTGTCCCTTCTTCCTTAAAAACAAAATTATGAGAATTAAAACTCCAGGCAAGACTATGGCTGTTTCATGACTGGCTAGTCCCAAAATAAAAGCCAATAATGCCGGTAAGAAAAAAAAATTATTCCCCTGTGACCGGAAGTTAATATAGAAAATAATACTGAGCAGCATAAAAAAAGATGCAAGAAGAGTCTGCACAGAAGCCAAATAAAAAAGCTCAATGCTGTGAATAGAAGAAACCGCATATACCAACGCTGCTAGAAAAGAAGCTGATTTATCTTTTACTATCTTACCCATTAACTTATATACCAGATAAATATTACTTAGAATAAACCCGAAATTAACTATATGAAAAGGCAGCGGGTTAAGGCCAAAGACCTTATACATAATTAAGTTAAACGTCTCCCTGGAAAGCGGCCTGTAAAAAGCGTATTCACTTTGCATAGACAAGAAAAATGAAGGAATATCACCAAAATTTTTCGTCATTACTACTCTTAGGTGAAAGAAATCGTCCTGGGAAAAATAGCTGAAGAGAATATCTGAAAAAAATAGTAATATGATAAGAACTATTAATAACCAGTAGAAAGTAGATTTACTCCGGAGATTGAACATTTCTTTTTGAAATAACAAATAATATGAAAGCTAAGGTAAATGCTTCAAAGGAATAAATAGCGGCTCTTTCCGCCCAAATAGTAATCCCCACAATCTTCAGAAAAGCTGCAAAAAGCCAGAGTAATAAAGTAATAGTAAATAATGCCCTAAATCTAAATCCAAGCAGAAAAACCGCCATAATAAAACATATTAAAATAATAAGGTTAATCGTCAACGGCAAATATGGCGCAAAATAGCCGGCAGACCGAAGAAGAAGCAACATTGTCAGGACTGCATTAAAGATAAAAAGATTGAGGATCTTCTGTCGTGACCATTCCTGCAGGAAATTTAGAATTATATTGTAATATTTTTTCATTCAGGTTTATTTTTTAAAAGGCTTCCTATTTTTTAAAAGGCTTCCTATCTTATATATAATCAATACCAAAAAAGAAATGATAACCACGAAAGAAGAAATTATAAATCCAGCCCAAAAAAGCTGTTGCGGTTTATAATAGATTTTGAACCTATACTCATCAGGGCCATCTTCCAAAAGCCATGCATTTGCAAATAAATTTGCCGTAAAATGTGGGTAGCTACCGGTCAATTCCATACCATCCTTGTCATATATAGTTATCTCCCACAGCGGAGAATAATTTTCAGCAAATATAATAAAATGGGGACCTTTTACCCCGCTTACATCCCCCTCATATAAAACCGGTGATTTCTTCTTAAACTCTATCTTCTCCGGGGCTTGCCAAACTTGTTTACTATTTTCAACCAATAGTAACCTATTTAAAAATACTTTCTGAACCTTGATATCATCATATAAAATTTTTGTACCCAATGGGTCGTTGACAGCAGCTGCTTGCAACCTCACATCCATCCTGGATTTTACTTGTGTGGGAGTATAAAAGAAACTAAAAACCCGCCATTCAGGATAATTCGGCATTGTCTCAAGTTGGCTCCTGTTTACCACATTATTCCCGGTTTGCGAAACTGAAACCCTCGCGTTGCTTCCGTAAATTTGTTTGTATCTTACTTCTATATAGTAGTTAGCCATCGGGTCAAAAGGTAAAACCTGCCATGTTGCAACAGCATTTTGTTTACTGCTACTTGTAAGGCTTAAGAATTTCTCATTCCCAATACTCTCAATTGTATGCACCCCCCCATCCCTAGCACTGTCTCCTCTGGTAAAAGTAACTCCTCTTTCAAAATTACCATCCGGTAATAGATTATTATTTTCTAATTTAAGCTCAATTTTGTGGGTACCTTTTGACAAAGCAATAGGGGTAAAACGTACATATGAGTCGGATAAATTACTCACTCCCCATTCCGTAGGTTTACCGTCAATTTCAAGCTCTAAACTCTTATTCACCGACACCACAAAATCCTCCAAGTGGTATCTTTCAAGAAGTGGCTGATAAAGTCCATCCTCCGGTACTTTAACTGTAAATACAACATTAGACATGTTACGGGATAATATCCTATTGGAAATCCCCGGTTCTGTATCAAAAGACAATAAATTATTATCTTGAGAATTTTCGGCCAGAAGAACTTTCCCCCCAAGATTTATGTTAGGCAAGCTGCTCACAATACTGTCACTCGAACCTAAAATAGCATCCCTTTCCTGCACACCTGTTAATATTTCAGCTTTCGGATTATCTAAATAAGACAAGAAAATATT